>NZ_JBFTXJ020000006.1 GCF_041379945.2 Aneurinibacillus sp. REN35
GCATCATAGGCATCTGCATATTAGGCATGGGTTGCTGCGCCTGCATCTCAGGCATTGTAGGCATCATGGGCATCTGCATATTAGGCATGGGCTGCTGTATTGGCATATGCATCATGTATGACGTTTCCATTGATGAGGAACAGAAGCTGCTCTCATGACAGGAATCTTTAGCCGGTGGGCAGTATGGCATTGGTGAATACGGCGCAACAGGCATAGTAGGCATCATAGGCGGCATAATCGGCATCTGCGGCATAGGAGACGGTGTGATTTGTATTGGTGCTGTTGGTTTTTCTTTCGGCATTCCTTTTGGTGGCATGATCGGTTTTACCTCTGTTTTCGGCGGTGCTGGTTTTGTTTCCGGCATTGGTGTTGGCTTTGGCGTAGGCTTCGCTTGTGGCTGGATCGGTGCTGGGCTTGGCATTGGTGCTGGCGCAGGTTTTTCTTTGGCGGGTACTTCTTTTGCTGGCATCGGCGGCATCTGGATATTAATGTCCATATCCATCTCCATCATCATATTTAATTCAGGAGATTCGGGTGCAGCTTTTGGTACGAGAGGAGCGGTAGGCGGTTTAGGCTGCATGGGCATTTCTTTCGGCATTTCCTTCACAGGCATTTCCTTGTTCGGTATCCCCGTAGCACTTTCTTCATTCTTCAACGGTATGCCGGTTGTTGGCACTTTTACTTTCATACCTGGTGAGATTTTATCCGGATTTTTGATATGTGCATTCGCTTTTTTTAGTGTCTCGAAATCAACATTATATTTTTGGGCGATCTTCCATAGTGTGTCTCCCTTTTTGACGATATGGATTTTCATGTGTTGGACCATCCCTTCTAAGAAAAATTACTGTACATCATATGCATGGGTGGGCAATTTGCTACGGGTAGGTGGATATCACGTATAAAAATTCTTTGCACAGGGAATGATAGGAAGTAAATGTTTATTTTGGCAAAGAAGGGATGCGTATGATTCGAAAGCCGCTTCCAAAGCATTGGAGGACCCTGGGGGCTTTAGCGATTCTATTCTTTACTGTAGCGGTGTCTAGCATCTGGTATTTATATACTGCAATTGAGACACTAAAAGGGAATGAAGCGGCGGCCCAGGCGGTTGATGTCGTATTAAAACGCGTGTATTTATGCGGAGAGTCAGAAGAGGAAATCAAGAAGGAGACAGTCGCTTCATCAGATGAGCTGCTTATGCGTTATCAGGATTGGACTTTTGTCTCGCGTCAACGCAATGTGTATACGTTTGAGAAAAAACTTAATGATCTCTCTCCTTACTGCAAGGAACATGCATACTTTGGCTTAAGTGAAAACGGAGAATTAACATTGTTTGATGGTGTGCCGGAGAATGGCAAGGTGATTCAGACGTTTTTTCAATTAAATACAGAGAAGCTGGAATCAAGCTTGCCTGTGGATGAGATGAAGATTTTGCGTAAAGGTATTCGGATTACGGATGCCGCAGAGTACAATTCGATTATCTCCACCTATAGTGAATTCTCAGGTGATGAAAAGGAAACAGCGGTACAATTGAAATAAGTGTGATGAAAAACGGAGCGAAGCAAAGCGCTCCGTTTTGTTCATATGCGAGAAAAGATTGAAATGTATGTTCGCGTTTTTCAATATGGTGTACAATAAAGAGATAAAGGCTGTTGTAGGATCAGGAGGAACTGGGAATGATTGATTTTATTGAAGGGCATATCGTCTATGTGGAAGCTGATTGCATCGTTGTGGCATCGCATGGTGTAGGCTATCGGATATTTACGGGTAATCCGTTTCAATACAGGGAAGGCGAGAAGAGTGAAGTTCGCATCTATACCCATCATTATGTAAGGGAGGATGCGGCTCATCTATACGGATTTTCCACACGCAATGAGCGTGATTTATTCCGCAAGATGCTTGATGTATCCGGGATTGGACCAAAGGGAGCGCTGGCGATGATTTCAGCAGGTACGCCTGAGCAGATTATTGCGGCGGTAACGCAGGAGAATATCGAATTTCTCACACGTTTTCCAGGTGTCGGGAAGAAGACGGCGCAGCGGATCATTCTTGATCTCAAAGATAAGCTCAAGGCGCTGCCGATTCGCGAGAGAGAAGCGATACAGGTGTCAGGGGAGCCTGCGCCTGCCGAAGAAGACGAATTAACATTGTTTCATGCTTTTGAAGAGCCGAAGCAGGAAGCGACATTGGCTCTCACAGCGCTTGGTTACAGTCAGGGGGAGATTCAAAAGATAATGAAGAAGTTGGAGAAGGAAGGAGCGGACCTTGCTTCTACGGATAAGATCGTTAAGCGTGCACTGCAACTATTTTTAACAACGTAAGGGGGGAGTATGATGGAGGAGCGAATGATTTCCGGCCATGCGCATGACATGGAGGAGTATAATATGGAATTCAGCCTCAGACCCCGTTATTTGGCAGAATACATTGGTCAGGATCAAATTAAAGAAAATCTAAAAATATTTATCGAAGCGGCCAAGCTTCGCGGTGAAGCTCTCGACCATGTGCTGTTGTACGGACCGCCCGGTCTTGGTAAAACCACCCTTTCCATGATTATTGCCAATGAATTGGAGGTTAATCTGCGCACAACATCCGGCCCTGCCATTGAGCGACCGGGAGATCTTGCGGCGATCCTAACCGCACTCGCGCCGGGAGATGTATTGTTTATTGACGAGATTCATCGCCTTCCGCGTAGTGTGGAAGAGGTGCTGTATCCGGCGATGGAGGACTTCGCGCTTGATATTGTAATCGGCAAAGGACCAGGTGCTAAATCAGTTCGGCTTGATCTGCCCCCGTTTACACTGGTGGGTGCGACAACGCGAGCCGGGATGCTGTCCGCCCCGCTGCGTGACCGTTTTGGTGTGGTGAGCAGGCTTGAATATTATACGACAGATCAGCTAACGTATATCGTGATGCGGGCGGCCGAACTGTTCGACGTTGAGATCCGGGGCGAAGGGGCCGAGGAGATTGCACGCCGTTCTCGCGGTACCCCACGGATTGCAAATCGCCTGTTGAAGCGTGTGCGGGACTTTGCCCAGGTTCGGGGAGACGGTGTGATTACAGGAGAGCTAGCCTGTGAAGCCCTAGAGCGGATTCAAGTTGACCGCATGGGATTAGACGAGATTGATCATAAGCTGCTGCTCTCTATTATGGACACATTTGCAGGTGGACCGGTTGGACTCGATACACTGTCAGCTACTGTTAGTGAAGAAGCCACGACGATTGAGGATGTATGTGAGCCGTATTTAATGCAGATTGGATTTCTGCAGCGTACGCCGCGCGGCCGTGTCGTCACACCCCATGCATATCATTATTTCGGTAGGGAGGTGCCTGGCACATGAATCCGGTAGCGAAGATGCTTATTATTGGCGGCGTCATCCTTGTGGTGATCGGTCTGATCTGGCAGGTAGGTGGACGCTTCTTGAATCTGGGACGCCTGCCGGGGGATATTGTCGTGGAGAAGGAGAATTTCCGCTTTTACTTTCCTTTAATGACAAGTATTATCGTAAGTGTTGTGCTTTCGCTTTTATTCTACTTGTTCCGTTTTTTTCGCTAACAGTGTAGAGCCTGGGGGGTGGAACGATACCTCCTGGGTTTTTTTGTAGCAATTGAAAAGGTAGATAGTGTACATATGAAGAAGGAGAATGACCATGGAAAAAAAACAAAGCCTGTTCGGTCAACAAACTTGGCGGATCATCGATCAGACAAAAACACACCCATCCTTTCACGCCTTATATTCTTTTGCGATGGACGATACCTTATGTACATCGGTCCATATGAAGAAAAGCCCGGCTGTGCTGCGCGCCTGGGTGCACCATCATAACGTCGTTCTGGGCAATGTTGATTACAGGCTGACACGGATCGAGGACGGACTTGCCTATTTGCAAGAGCGTGGATACGTACCTATTGTGCGGAATTCTGGTGGCGCGGCAGTTGTGCTTGATGAAGGTGTATTGAATCTCTCGCTTATTCTGCCTACAGAGGATGCGTTTACAGATATTCATGCGGGATATCGGGCGATGGTGGAATTTATTGAGCGTATGCTTGCTCCATACGGTGTAAAGGTAGAAACCGGTGAAGTAGTGGGGTCATACTGTCCGGGTGATTTTGATGTCGCCATTGGCGGTCGTAAATTCGGCGGGTTGGCCCAGCGCAGACGTCGTGGGGCCGTGGCGGTACAGGCTTTTCTTCTGGTGGAGGGGAGCGGGAGTGGCCGTGCTGCGCTCGTGCGGGACTTTTATGATAGAGCCGCCCGGCCAGGGGATCAGTATCCTGACGTGAACTCTGTAACAGTCGCTTCGTTATCGGAACTGCTTGGTCTCTCTCTTTCCGTACAGGATTTGTTTCTCCGTGCTGTGGATGTGATCAGAGCAGATGCTGAGCAGATTGAGTTCTCACAGCTTCTTCCTGAAGAAACAGAAGAGTTTGCTGCGAATACGGCAGGTATGGAGACGCGCAATCCGCACTTGCACATGTAAGCGTATTTAATCTGCGACCTTTTGCCCTTTTATTCGTCTAATTATCATAGAGTTGGAAAATATAGATAAGATTTCTGGTAGAATGTACATACACATACAGAAATTATAGACGGAGAAAGGTTGATAGAGAATGAAATTGGGGAAAGTACTGCCTATTATGCTAGGCCTCGGCTTACTGCTGCCCTTCGGCAATCAGGCAGGGGCGGAGGAAGAAATGCCTGTTCGTGTAGAATTGACAGCGCCATTTGCCTCGGGCTCTCAAGAAGCGCTGCAGACGGTGGCCTTTACGGTGAATGGGAGCTATATGATAGAAGGACAACCGTCGCTTGTGCTGCTTGCCGGACAAAAATATTTCATACAAGTAGAGAATGGGACGCTCAGTCTCTATCAACAACCGGGACAAATAGGCGTTCTGCCGCTCGTTCAAGGATTGAGTACACTTACTGTGACACCCACGCTGCCTACGGGTAGTTCTACAATAAAAATAGAAGGAAGAGAAGTCTCTTCATACCGCGGTTCGATAGAGTTCCAGATTGGATATAAAGGAGTGCAGCCCCGGATTGTCCCTATTAACGTAGTTGGAATGGAAAGCTATCTTAAGGGTGTTGTGCCAAGCGAGATGCCTGCTTCATGGGACAGAGAAGCACTGAAGGCACAAGCGGTTGCGGCGCGCACTTATGCTGTTCGTCATATGAAGACAAAACCGGGTAATGGGTATATTAATGATACCGTGCAATACCAAGCATACAAAGGAATTAAAAATGAAAAGGACAATTCCAATCAGGCTGTCGAGGAGACGCGGGGCGAAGTGCTCTCATACAATGGCGGTCTCATTGAGGCGCTCTACAGTTCAAGCAATGGCGGCTATACCGAAGCACCGGAGAACGTATGGCAAAGCTCAAAGGGAACACCGTATCTTCAAGCAAAGCCCGATCCATATGACGCTCGCAGCGGCACACCGGATCGAAGCTGGCAGCAGACACTGACCATTGCGCAGATACAGGATAAACTGAAAAACCGTACGCCTGCTGTCGGTGCGATTAAAAAGGTAGAATTGAAGCAAACATACGCTTCGGGGCGTGTGGCGAATTTGGTGATTGAAGGCGATAAAGGCGTACAGAATTTGTCCAAGGAAAGCGCTCGTACGGTATTAGGCTTAAAAAGCGCTCTTTATACCGTAAAAGTGAATGACGGTGCGATTGTGCCGACACCGAGTGGTGATGTGGTGTCTGTATATAACGGTTCATCCACAACGCAAAAGGATACGGGCAGTCTGTATGTCTCCAATGGCTCGACTTCATCTTCGACTGCATCAAATTTTGTCATCCAAGGAGCGACACAGAAGAAGGTGGCTAATCCGTCTGCAGGAGCAGGAACAGTGAATCAGGCCGCACCTACCTCTGTCGTATTTAGCGGAAAAGGGTGGGGTCATGGCGTTGGTATGAGTCAGTGGGGCGCACAGCAGATGGCCAAAGAAGGAAAGTCCTACCGGGATATTCTGGCTTTCTACTATGATCCAGCACAAATAAGTCAGGGATATGGATCTGGCAATTAACCGATGAAACTTATGTCTATTTCTTGCATGAGAGGGGAAAAATCGGTATGATAAAGAGCGTTATACTGATGACTGAATGTAAAGTTGAGGGATAGACATTGAACGTCAATGATTTTGATTTCTATTTACCGGAGTCGCTTATTGCACAGAATCCGCTTGCGGATCGGACGGGCTCTCGCCTGCTTGTTTTGCATAAACACACCGGGGCTGTAGAACATCGTACATTTACCGACCTAAAACAATACGTAAAAGCCGGCGATACGCTCGTGCTCAATGACACGAGGGTTATTCCTGCCCGGCTTTTTGGCGTGAAGGAAGGCACAGGTGCACATATCGAAGTGCTGTTGCTAAAACCTGTTGGTGAAGACCGTTGGGAGACGCTTGTACGCCCGGGTAAGCGGATTAAGCCGGGAACACGGATCATCTTCGGTGATGGAATCCTTGTTGGGGAGTGTGAAGACAGCACCGAGGTAGGTGGTCGTATTGTACGGTTTGAATATGAAGGTATCTTCCATGAACTGTTGGATCGTTTGGGTGAAATGCCGCTTCCGCCATATATTAAAGCGCAGCTTGAAGATAGTGAGCGCTACCAGACCGTATATGCGAAGCATCGCGGATCGGCCGCCGCTCCGACGGCAGGTCTGCATTTCACAGAAGAGTACCTTGAGGAATTGAAGACGATGGGCGTGCGTCTGGCCTTTCTCACGCTTCATGTTGGACTTGGTACATTTCGTCCGGTGATGGCTGAGACGCTAGAAGAACATCAGATGCACAGCGAATTTTATTCTCTTACAGAAGAAAATGCCCGTATAATTAATGAAACCAAAGCGAACGGCGGCCGTATTATAGCCGTAGGAACCACTTCCTGCCGTACGCTGGAGACGATCGGCCAAAAGCACAAAGGTACACTGGTTGCAGAGGAAGGCTGGACGGATATTTTTATCTATCCGGGCTATGAATTTAGTGTAATCGATGGTCTGGTGACGAATTTTCATCTGCCAAAGTCAACGCTTGTCATGCTGGTAAGCGCATTGGCTGGTAAGGATCACATTTTGCGTGCCTATGAAGAAGCCGTCCGAGAGGAATACCGGTTTTTCAGCTTTGGCGACGCCATGCTTATTTTGTAAGAGGCTAGGAGGATATCAATCGTGGCAGTACGCTATGAATTAATTAAGACATGCAAGCAAACCGGGGCAAGGATTGGCAAGCTGCATACGCCGCACGGCATCATCGATACGCCGGTATTTATGCCTGTGGGGACGCTGGCAACCGTGAAGACGATGACACCGGAAGAACTGAAGGAGATGAATGCTCAAATCATTTTGAGCAATACATATCATCTGTTTCTCCGTCCTGGACACGAACTGGTAGCTGAGGCGGGCGGCCTTCATTCGTTCATGAATTGGGATCGGGCGATTCTGACGGATAGCGGCGGGTTTCAGGTGTTTAGCTTAAGCAACCTGCGGCAGATTGATGAGGAAGGAGTGTCTTTCCGCTCTCACTTAAGCGGTGAGAAGCTGTTCATCAGTCCGGAGAAGGCAATGGAGATTCAGAACGCATTAGGGGCCGACATCATTATGGCTTTCGATGAATGTGCACCGTATCCGGCAGAGCCGGAGTATGTGAAGCCGTCAATGGAGCGAACAACCCGTTGGGCAGAACGCTGTCTGAAGGCACATAAGCGCTCGCATGATCAAGCATTGTTCGGCATCGTACAGGGTGGTATGTATCGTGAATTACGTGAACAAAGCGCACGGGATCTGACTTCGCTTGATTTTCCGGGCTATGCGATCGGGGGATTAAGTGTAGGAGAGCCGCATCCGCTGATGTATGAAGTGCTAGACTATACGGTTCCACTGCTTCCGGCGAATAAGCCTCGTTATTTGATGGGCGTAGGCTCACCGGATGCGTTGATTGAAGGAGCCATTCGCGGTATTGATATGTTCGACTGCGTCCTTCCAACACGGATTGCTCGCAATGGGACATGCATGACGAGTCAGGGACGTCTAGTCATTCGCAACGCCAAGTATGCACGCGATTTCAGCCCGCTTGATCCGAATTGTGATTGCTATACATGCCGTAATTATACGAGAGCGTATATCCGCCATCTGATTCGCTGTGATGAAATCCTCGGCGTACGGCTGACAACGTATCATAACCTGCATTTCCTGGTGAAGATGATGGAACAAGTGCGTCAGGCCATTATGGAAGACAGGCTTGGAGACTTCCGTAATGAATTTTTTGCTCGGTATGGCATTACGGAAACACGCGGCTTCTAAGTAAGGGGAATCCTGCTGGTTCTCCCGTTTTTTCTTAAAGAAGCTCTTAGAGGTTTTAAGAAAAGATATGAACTGGCAAGAATATATGTATATAAAAAAGGAGGAATATCATGAGCGCAGGTATGCAGCAAGTTTTGTTATGGGTAGTTATGTTTGCTATCTTTTATTTCTTATTGATTCGTCCGAATCAAAAGCGTCAAAAACAGCGTAATGCTATGATGGCGGCTTTGAAAAAAGGCGATCGTATTGTAACGATCGGTGGTCTGCACGGCACCATTGATCTGATTAATGAAGAGAACAATACAATTGTAGTGAATGCTGGCGGACAGAAGCTAACATTTGAAAAAATGTCGGTTCAATCCGTTGTGGGCGAAACCGTGCAAAAACAGCCGGCTGTCACAAATAAAGAAGAGTAGAGAACAAAAAGAAAGCGGGAAGCAATGTGCAGCCCGCTTTCTTTTTTTGCGATTCACAGGAGGAGTTGAACTTATTTTTTTGATAAATTCACACCGATGATCCCACCGAATGCAGCCACAAGAAATGCGAATAGAAGAGAATAGAGGTGGCCCATTCCAAGCTTGGCGTCAAAGCCAAGGAAGCTCAGCAGGAGGACAAACAGGAAATACAAAATGCCGGTCATGCCGCCATAGTACCATCCCTTCTCGCCGCCCCGCTTTCCGGAGACAAATCCCCCAACGAACAGCGCCAATCCATTTATACTGTATACGGCAGAAGGAAGGGATGTCTCCCGTGTTTCTGTAAAAGCAAGCAGAAGCGACGTGATAATAGCACCAAGGAATACGATGACGAACGTATAGATAAATCCGGCCAGCATAGGAAGCTTGATTTCACCTAACTTCAACATAGTTCACACCTCGCAAAAAGTTTTGTACATCCTATGTAGCGGAGGGACAAATTATGCCTGCTAAGAAGAGGGGGGATGGCGTTTTCCGTTTGAAAGGCGGCCTATTTTCTCGTATGATGAGAGATGACAGATACGGCATGAGCCCAGCTGCTTGATCATTCGCCAGAAGGAGGGTGAGAAGGTATGATTAAAACGTATTTCTATAACCATTCCAAGCAAACCATGCAGCACGATGTCGATCTCGATGAAACGCATACATTTCTTCGGTCGCCGGAAGACCTGTTATGGATTGATCTGTATGACGTGGGAAACGATGAGCTGCAGTACGTCGCTGATCTCTTTAATTTTCACCCGTTGGCGATTGAAGACTGTCTGCATGTCAGCCCGCGTGCAAAGGTTGATGACTATGAAGACTATCACTTCTTCGTGATTCATGCGCTGCGCTACAATGAAGAGAGCGACAATGAGATTACGACGCTTGAATTGAATGTATTTCTAGGTGTGAATTACATTGTTACCATTCATAAGCGTCCGCTGCCCTCCATTGGACGCATTGCGGCTGTCAGCTTACAGAGCAAGAAATATATGAATCGTGGGCCAGATTTTCTCTTGTATTCGATTGTGGACGGTATCACGGACGAGTATTTTCCGATTATGGATAGAATCAGTGTGCGGATTGACGAATTAGAAGACGAGATCTACGAGCACCAGATGAAAGAAATTACGGAGGAATTCCTTGCACTGAAGCGTACAATTATTCTTATTCGGCGCGTCATTCTTCCTCAAAAGCGTATTTTTGCCACGGTAAATGGCGTGATGCTATTTGAGATTAACGAGGAGAATATACCGTTCTATATCGATCTGGTTGACCATTTGGAGCGTATTGCCGATTCGACTGAGACGTTCCGTGATCTCGTAAACGGAGCCCTCGATACATATTACTCCATCGTAAGTGCGAAGACGACCGAGACGATGCGCATTTTGACCATCATCTCGACCATCATGATGCCGCTTACGTTTATTACTGGGCTGATGGGGATGAATGTCCCGTTGCCTGGAGAAGATGCACCGTACAGTTTCTGGGCAATGGTAGCGATCTTGTTTTTTGTTGTTGGCATGATGCTGCTTTATTTTAAGCGGAAACGCTGGCTATGAATGTGTACGCGTTAGCGTTTAGGCAGGAAGTGAGCAAGCGCAGCTCCGATCCATGGAATGCGCTGTACGTCCTGCTTGCCTAATATACGAAGCCAGATGAGCAGCAGCATATAAATAATAAGCGATAGGCATGTACCTAGCATCATCGCTTGCGGAAGCTCGGTATAGTGCGACCAATACTGGGTCATGTGCAGTGCGGCATAACCGGCTAGTGTTACGCTTGCGATAACCTTAGCGATGTCTTTAATTTCGATTGTAAAACCGGTAACTTTGCTAACACTGAAGAAGTGCAGCAGCGTAACGGACAATATGCTAATGTTCACGGAAAGAACGACGCCGTCAACCCCGATTTCAGGGCGTGATGCGAGCAGGAAGATCGCAGCGGTCTTCAACAGGGCGCCGATAATTGTATTGCGCATGGCTACACCTGCATGATCAAGCCCTTGCAGAGCAGCCTGCAGAGGAGCCTGGAAATATAGAAAAATAGAGTAGGGGGCCATTAACTTTAAGAAATGCCCTACCTTTTCATCGTGATATAAAAGATTGGCCAGCGGTTCAGCAAAAATATAGAGCAGAACGGCACAGGGGGCGCCAATAACGAGGGAGAGGCGTATGGATTGATAGATGCGCCGGTAAATAAGCTTGTCATTTTTCTGTGCGGCCGCTTCCGCTACGGCAGGAACGAGGGAAACTGAGAGCGAATACGTAATGAATGTCGGAAAGATGAGCAGAGGGATCGCCATTCCGGCCAACTGCCCGTAAAAACTGGTAGCTGTGCTGGCGGATATTCCGGCAAGCAAAAGGCTCTGTGCAACGATGATCGGTTCGACAAAAAACGTGAGTGAAGAGACGATCCGGCTCGTTGTGACAGGAATAGAGATATCGAGCAGGCTGCGAAAGGTTTCTTTGTTGCGGTTAAATAAATTGACAAAGCTGCGCCGCTTCAAAAGCTTTGGCAGACGCTGCCTGCGAAATTGAATAAGCAGGCTTACCATACCGAAGCCTTCACCGATAACGACGCCAACCATCGCACCTGCCGCTGCATATTCTACACCGCGTGGCATAAGCCATGAGGCGAGAATAATGACGGTAAACATACGGATAACCTGTTCTACGACTTGTGAACTAGCAGTAGGCGTCATATTCTGCTTGCCTTGGAAATATCCCCGCAGCACGGAAGAGATAGCGATAATTGGCACAATCGGTGCGATGGCGATGAGCGGATAAAAGGCCCGCTCATCAGTTAGGAAATAGCGGGAGATGACGGAAGCACCGACAATCATAAGTGCTGTAAACAAAAGGCTAAGAACGGAGACGATGAGCAGCGACATCTGTAAGATAGTGCGTACCTGATCGCTCTTACCTTGGGCGTCCGCTTCTGCCACCAGCTTGGATACCGAGACATTTAGACCGAATGTGGCAAGCGAGATAATCAAGACAAAGGTAGGAACGGCCATCTGATAGAGGCCAAGTCCTTCGGCACCGATAATGCGGGCCAGCATGACACGGTTAATGAAGCCGAGTACCTTTACAATAAGACCGGCAAGAATAAGAATAAGTGTTCCTTTCATGAATGTTTGTTTTGTCATGATACGTCCTCTCTTTTCCCATGCATATTTGTTGACAGCATATGCATGTACATAGGTCAAACATGCCTGAAAATCACGCAGACAGGGGGCTTTGCAAGAATGCGAAAAGATACGCTAGACGAGCAGCTGACATATGTATGTGAAATTAAAGCCCAAGAGCTTGCTATGCTCGGTTATGAGGCCGCGCCAGAAGAGGTGTGGGCGTGCGTTTCGGAGAGATATAAGGAAATGCCTCCACTGCACAAGGCGGTTAATGATATTTTGTCGTTAAAGCCGGGCCGCTGGATGAATTGGATGACGATGCGTGCATACAAGAATGAATCAATCTGAGATACCGGTTGATTAAAATAGGAAGAAATAATGAATTTACTCCATTTCATGAAACAAATCTTTTTATGATGCGTAAAAGAAGACGGGTTGCATAATGGAAGATGGATGCGCTCGTCTTTTTTATGTTTATACTCATTTATGAAGAATAGAAGATGGGGATAGCCTGTAGACACTGTTTAAAATTCCTATTGAATAGAAAATTGACAGTGAAAAATAGGAGTAGCTATAATAGTAAAGTATTGGTTGGAAAAGGAGGAAGTACAGGAGATGATTAAGTGGAATCGCCTTGTTGCCCTCCTTGTCATTACGGCCGTTGTGTTCGGTACGGTTGCTTTGACTGGGAAAAAGGTAGCGATGAGCACGACCCTTGGGCTGGATTTGCGCGGGGGGTTTGAAATATTGTATGAAGTATCACCTTTAGACGCGAAACAAAAGGTAACAAGCAAAACGCTGAAGGACGCTAGTGAGGCGCTGGATAAGCGGATCAACAAATTAGGAATTACCGAGCCTGAGATTCAGGTAGAAGGTGAGGATCGGATTCGCGTACGTCTGGCCGGTGTAACGGATCAACAAAAAGCGCGGGATTTAATTGGAAAGCCTGCCAATTTGACCTTCCGCGATATGAATGGAAAAGTGCTGATGAACGGAAACGACTTGGCCGAAAATGGCGCCCAGGGCGTGCTGGATCAGCAAACAAATCAGCCGGTCGTTACACTGCAGTTTAAGGATCCGAAGAAATTCGCTTCCGTAACGCAGCAGTATGTTGGCCAGCAGATGGCGATTTTCCTAGATGAAGAGATGATTACCGCACCTGTAATTCAACAGGTGATTCCAAGTGGAACAGCTCAGATTGACGGACAGAAGGACATTCAAGAAGCGAAGGAGCTTGCGGCATTATTGAACGCAGGTTCGCTTCCGGTCAAAATGAAAGAAGTGTTCTCCACAAGCGTTGGGGCGAAATTGGGACAAGAAGCGCTTAAGAGCGGGGTTGAAGCCGGAGTTATCGGTACGATTATAGTATTGATCTTCATGATTATCTATTATCGTATGCCGGGCGTGATCGCTTGCATTACGCTGGTTGCGTATGTTTATTTACTTCTTCTACTGCAAAACCTTATGGGAGCTACACTTACGCTGCCGGGGATTGCGGCCTTCATTCTGGGGATCGGGATGGCGGTGGATGCCAATATCATTATGTACGAGCGGATTAAGGAAGAGCTGCGAAGCGGTAAATCATACCTTTCCGCGCTGCGAGCGGGTTCAAAACGCTCGTTAAGTACAATCCTTGACGCCAACGTTACAAGTATTATTGGTGCAATCGTATTGTTCTATTTCGGTTCGAGCGCAATCCGCGGCTTTGCGGTTATTCTTATATTAAGTATTCTTGTGAGTATGCTTACGGCAGTGGCAGGATCTCGTTTCTTGATGAATCTCGCCGTGCGCTCCAATCTGTTCAACAAGCCCAGCTATTACGGGGTAAAGGAGCGTGACATCCGTGAATTATAAATTCAATGAGTACAAATTTGACTTTGTTAAACACAGAAAAAAATATTTTATCGTGTCCGCCTTACTCATCATTGCAGGGATTATCTCTTTGCTTACGATTGGTCTCAACCTTGGTGTTGATTTTAAAAGCGGAACACGCGTACAAGTACAGATCGGAAAAACATTTAGTGAGGACGATGTAAGACAGAGTGTGGACAAGATAGGGTTGCATGCGGGGAGCGTAACGACCGCAGGTGATAAGAAGGATATTGCCGTTATTCAATTTGCAGAGCCCATCCATAAGGATGAGATTGCCAAGCTGACAAAGGCAATGCATGATAAGTATGGTAAAGATGTATCCTTACAGGAAAGTACGGTCAATCCGATCATTAGTAAGGAATTGGCGCAATCAGCGCTCTATTCCGTTATGATTGCTTCGATCGGTATCGTCATCTATATCACCATCCGGTTTGAGTTCCGTTTTGCCATCTCGTCTATTCTTGCGCTTTTGCACAACGTATTTCTTGTCATTACGCTGTTTAGCATTTTTCAAATTGAAGTGGAATTGACGTTTATTGCGGCCATTCTAACAATTGTCGGGTACTCGATTCACGATAACATCATTATCTTCGACCGTATCCGTGACAATTTGAAACACGCGAAGCTCAAGACCGTGCAGGACGTAGAGGATGTGGTTAACTACAGTATTAGCCAGACACTGGCGCGTTCTATCAATACGGTATTAACCGTAGTCATTTGTGCGGTGGCTCTCTATATTTTCGGAGGAGAAAGCATCCGCCACTTTACGTTAGCATTGATTATCGGCCTTATCTTTGGGGCGTATTCCTCGATTTTCATTGCGAGTCAGATTTGGGTATCGTGGAGAGAACGAGATTTGAAAAAGAAAAAATTGGCGCCTGCTAATAATGAAGCGTAAGGAAGCCATACTATAAGCAAATGAGAAAAAACCGCGGGGTGGCCCGCGGTTTTTTCGCGCATAAAAGAGTATAAAGGAGTGTCGGCATATGCATATGCAGGACGAGCGGTTTTCTAAAGCGCGGTTTGCCGCCTGGGTAGGAATTATCGGTAACCTTCTTCTGGCTGTAGGCAAGGCGGTAGTAGGGTTTGCTGCCAATAGTAAAGCCTTGCTAGCAGATGCGATTCATTCGGCTTCTGATATTGTCGGTTCAGCCGCGGTACTGCTTGGATTAAAGGCGTCACAGATTCCGCCGGACCCTGAGCATCCGTATGGTCATGGTAAGGCGGAACCGATTTCTGCGATTATCGTGTCGATCATTTTGTTTGCGGTAGGGCTTGAAATGGGGTATGCCACCTTTCGTGCGTTTTTTGCTCCGCTAGCAGCTCCGGGTATGCTGGCCGTATATGCTGCCGTCATTTCGATGGGAATTAAGGAATGGATGTTTCGCTATAAGTATCGTGTCGGTAAGGAGCTGAATAGCCAAGCGATTATTGCCAACGCATGGGAGCATCGTTCTGATGTGTATTCCTCATTTGCTGCGCTGATCGGTATCGGTGGCGCCATTCTTGGACAACGGCTTGGTTTTCCTTTGCTTGTATATCTTGATCCGATTGCCGGCGTATTTGTCTCTGGCTTAGTTATTCGTATGGCGTATCGGATGCTGCGTGAATCGATTCACAGTACGTTAGATGTTGTATGGAATGAAGAGAAGAGCAGTGAGTTAAGGGAGACCGTGCAGTTGGTGCCTGGTGTGTTGGAGGTTAACGAGCTGTTGGCGCGCGAGCATGGTCATTATGTGATTGTCGATGTCAAAATCGGCGTTGCTGCCGAACAGACTGTCGAAGAAGGACACCGGATCGGCAAGCAGGTGAAAAAAGCATTAATGGAGCGTTTTTCTAACGTGCAAAATGTGTTCGTGCATGTCAATCCGTATGGCCGCTCAAAAGAAGCGGAGCTTTTTTATCCGCCACCTCAGAGAACGGATGCAACCGAGCCGGAAGGTCCGATTTTGCACTAAACAACAGTTGCCCGTTTTTTCCCCTCTCTAGTATAATGAACAAGTGTTTAAGGAGAGGTGGGAGAAAACTTTGGTAAAATCGAAGACCCGCTGGAAGATAGAAGAGGTGGATCAGGAACTTGCGCTGCAGTTGCAGCAGCAATTACATATTTCACCGCTGCTTGCCCAACTGCTTGTTGGGCGTGGCATTGAAACACAGGAAGCAGCAGAGAAGTTTCTAGGCGGCAGTATACAGGATTTCTACGATCCGTTCCTCCTTGATGGAATGGATACGGCCGTAGCACGTATAAGACAAGCTATTACGGATGGAGAGCCCATCCTTATCTATGGTGATTATGATGCGGATGGTGTGACGAGCACAAGCATCATGATCCATACGCTGCGCATGGCTGGCGCAACCTTTCAATACTATATTCCCAATCGTTTTAAGGAAGGGTACGGCTTGAATGAAGGTGCCTTGGTTAAGGCTGCGGAGAATGGTTTTTCTGTTGTGATTACGGTAGATACCGGCATCAGTGCTGTAAAAGAAGCGGAGATGGCGAAAGAGATTGGCCTTGATCTTATCATTACCGATCACCATGAACCTCCCGCTACGCTGCCGGATGCGTATGCGGTGGTTAATCCGAAGAAGCCGGGCTGCCCGTATCCGTTTAAGATGCTGGCCGGTGCCGGAGTCGCTTTTAAATTCGCCCATGCGCTCTTAGGTGAGCTGCCGCATCATTTATTGGAAATCGCGGCCATCGGTACGATTGCTGATCTTGTCTCGTTAGAAGACGAGAATCGACTGATTGCGAAGCTTGGACTGCAGGCGCTTGAGCATTCGGTAAATCCGGGAGTACAGGCGATGAAAAAAGTGTGCGGCATCGAAGGCAAGGTCTCGGCCTACCATATCGGGTTTGGGATGGGGCCGCGTATCAATGCGACCGGACGCCTGGAGACGGCGGACCGCGCTGTAAAAATGTTTATTACAAGCGATCCCGAGGAAGCCGAGCAGCATGCATGGGAATTAGATGAGCTGAACAAGGAGCGCCAGGAGCTGGTGGAAGCGATTGCCGCAGAAGCCGAGCAGCTGGTGCTTTCTATGCCGGAAGAAGAAACGAAAGTGCTGGTAGTAGCCAAAGAAGGATGGAATGAAGGGGTAATCGGGATTGTTGCTTCCCGTCTGGTAGAGAGATTCTACCGCCCGACCATCGTGTTAAGCATACAGGCAGAACACGGTAAGGCAAAAGGTTCTGCGCGGAGTATTGCAGGCTTTAACATGTATGAAGCATTAACGACGTGTGAGGATATTCTTCCTCATTACGGGGGACATCCGATGGCAGCCGGCATGACGCTTGCTGAAAGCGATGTAGCGGTGCTGCGTCAGCGTTTGAATGAATTGGCAGCAGAGTGGCTGAGCGACGATGATTATATTCCGATTACACGGGTGGATGCAGTATGCACGCTAGCGGATGCCAATTTGGGAACGATCGAGCAGTTGGAGAAGATGGCACCGTTCGGCTTGGGAAATCCAAGCCCGAAAATTCTAATTGAAGGTGTGGAAATTACTAACCTGCGCATCATTGGCAAGGATGAAAACCACATTAAATGTCATTTTCGTCAGGATGGTGTATCATTGGATGGCATCGGTTTTAAGATGGCTGATGTTGCAGCAAATTTATCCCTGCGTGATGAAGCGAATATCGTAGGTGAATTGGGTGTAAACGAGTGGAATAATCAGCGCAAGGCTCAGTTTGTTCTTAAAGATATCGCGGTTCCTGGCCTACAAGTATTTGACTGGCGCGGTGTACGCAACAAGATGGAAAAGCTTACGGGCTTAGATAGTGAGGCGCCAGCGCGGATTGTAGCATTTCGCTCTCAAGGACAGCGTGAGTTGGAGCAGCGGTCATCGACGTGGCGCATGCTGCACACGGAGCCGAAATCAGATACGCGTCAGCTTGTTCTATATGATTTGCCTAGATCGCATCAAGAGCTTGAACGTGTGCTTCAAGAGCAGCCAGAGCTTGAACGTCTGTATTGCTTGTTCGGAGAGGACCCTCATGCACTGCCGTCTCTTCCTTCTCGCGAACAGTTTAAAGATGTATATAAGACTGTATATCAGCATAAGTCGCTTGCCAAAAAGGACATTCCACTGCTTGCCCAAGCTAAAAAACTAACGCCATCATCTGTACTGTTTATTCTCGAAGTGTTTTACGATCTTGGTTTTCTGAAGAAGGAAGCGCAGAGTTATCTTCTCTCCCAAACAACAGCGAAGCGTGATCTGACAGAATCGGATGTTTATCAACGGCAGAAGGAAGCACTTGAGCTTGAGACGGAGCTATTGTATTCCTCATATCAATCATTGCGAGCGTTTTTAAAGCAGCATATGCTGACAGGCGCCCAAATAAAGGAGAAGATGTATCATGGATTTTAAAGAGAAGATCCGAGTCATTCTGGATTATCCACAGGATGGCATTCGTTTTAAGGATATTACTACATTGCTTGCAGATGGTCCTGCATATCGGGCAGCGATTGATCAGATGGCGGAATTTGCCCGAGAGCAGAAGCCGGATATTATCGTTGGACCAGAAGCGCGAGGATTTGTCATCGGCTGTCCGCTTGCTGTGCAGTTGGGTGTGGGCTTTGCGCCGGTACGCAAAAAAGGCAAGCTTCCATATGAGACCATTCAGGCGGAGTATTCGCTTGAGTATGGAAAGGATGCGCTGGCTATGCATAAGGATGCTATTGAGCCGGGACAGCGCGTATTGATTGCTGACGATCTGCTTGCAACAGGCGGCACGATCAACACAACAATTGATCTGGTGAAAAAGCTTGGTGGTGAAATTGTTGGTCTGGCATTCCTTATCGAGCTTACGTATTTGAATGGCCGTGACAAATTAGGTGAAGATCAAAATATTTTTACGCTTGTTCAATACTAAGCAGATTACAATCCTTCTCGTCGTCCATACGGGGAGGATTTTTTGTATTTTGTGCATTTCATATTGGGGTGCTCCCTCTTTACTTTCGTTTGTAATTCACACATAATAAAGGATAATATTCTAGAGGAGTGGCAAAGGAGATAGTGTCATGAGTACCGAAACGGCGATTGAGAACGCAATCGATCAGGTTGTAGAAAAAGCGAAGAGGTATCTGCCGGAGAAGGATATCGAATTTCTCCTTCGGGCGTATGAGTTTGCGCGCAGCGCCCACGATGGACAAGTACGGAAATCAGGAGAGCCGTATATCATTCATCCAATCGCTGTCGCCGGCATTCTCATTGATTTACAGATGGACGCGGTCACTGTAGCAGCCGCATTTATGCATGATGTTGTTGAAGATACGGAAGTGACGAGTGAAGAGATTACACAGGAGTTCGGTACGGAAGTAGCTAACCTTGTTGAAGGAGTTACGAAGCTGGGCCGGATTAAATTCAAATCAAAAGAACAGCAGCAGGCAGAGAATCACCGCAAAATGTTTCTGGCGATGGCGAAAGATTTGCGTGTGATGCTGATTAAACTGGCTGATCGGCTGCACAATATGCGGACGCTCAAGCACCTCTCAGAAGCAAAGCAGCGACAAATCTCGGATGAGACGCTTGAGATTTTTGCCCCGCTTGCACATAGACTTGGAATTGCCTCGATCAAATGGGAAATGGAAGATACAGGTCTTAGATATATCAATCCACAGCAGTACTATCGCATCGTTAACTTAATGAAGAAGAAGCGGGCAGAGCGGGAGAATTTCATTGATAGTGTCATTGATACCGTGCAGGAGAAATTGCAGGAGATCCAGATCAAGGCTGAGATTTCCGGACGCCCGAAACATATTTATAGCATCTATCGCAAGATGGTAAAGCAGAATAAAGAATTTAACGAAATTTATGATTTGCTGGCAGTTCGGATTATTGTAGATGACATTCGTGATTGTTATGCGGCGTTAGGTATCGTGCACACGCTGTGGAAACCGATGCCCGGACGCTTCAAAGACTATATTGCTATGCCAAAAGCAAATATGTATCAGTCCCTTCATACGACTGTAATCGGGCCGAATGGAGAACCGTTGGAAGTGCAAATTCGTACGGCGGAGATGCATCGAATCGCCGAGTACGGGATTGCGGCACACTGGGCATATAAAGAAGGAACAAAGGTCGGCGATGGCGAGAGTTTTGAGACCAAGCTGTCATGGTTCCGTGAAATTCTTGAATGGCAGCAGGATACTAAAGATGCTCAGGAGTTCATGGAATCGCTGAAGATGGATTTATTTGCGGATTTGGTGTTCGTCTTCACACCAACAGGCGATGTCATTGAACTGCCGAAGGGTTCGGTGCCGCTTGATTTTGCCTATCGTATTCACTCAGAAGTTGGCAATCGGACGATTGGAGCGAAGGTGAATGGCAAGATTGTGCCGCTTGATCATCAACTGAAGACGGGCGATATTATCGAGGTGCTTACATCCAAGCATAGCTATGGTCCGAGTCGGGATTGGCTGAAGATTACCAAGTCCTCTCATGCTCGCAATAAGATCAAGCAATGGTTCAAGAAAGAGAAACGGGAAGAGAATGTAGCTAAGGGCCGCGAGACGATAGAGAGTGAACTGCGTCGTAATAACTTCGAACCGAAGGAAGTCATGACCGCAGAGAATATGCAGGAAGTGGCAAATAAATTCAACTTCCAGGGTGAAGAAGATATGTTTGCTGCGGTAGGTTACGGTGGTATTACTGGCGCCCAGATTGCAACGCGCCTCACTGACAGACTTCGTAAAGAACGCGAAGAGATGCAGTCTAATATTACCGAGATCAAGCAGGAGCCTCCACGCCGTAAACGACCTGATCAGGGGGTTAGTGTCCGCGGTGTCGATAACCTGTTGATTCGTTTCTCCCGCTGCTGTAATCCAGTTCCAGGAGATGATATCGTCGGCTTCATTACGCGCGGTCGAGGTGTCTCCATTCATCGGCAGGACTGCTTGAACTTACAATCCTGTAGTGAAGAAGATAAAGCCCGTCTTATCCCTGTTGAATGGGATGCGGATTTGAAGCACGAATATAATGTTGATATTGAAATTACCGGTCATGACCGCAGCGGATTGCTTAATGAGGTACTGGCGACGGTGGCTGATACGAAGACGAATATTACGGCTGTATCTGGTAAATCTGATAAGAACCGCGTGGCAAAAATTAACATGACCATCTCCATTCAGAATCTCGATCACCTGCACAAGGTAGTAGAGCGAATCAAGAAGATTCGCGATGTGTATTCTGTGCGTCGTGTGATGAATACGTAGAAAGGGTTGTCGTATTGTGCGAGTCGTTGTTCAACGTTCAAAACAAGCCTCTGTTACAGTGTCTAGTCAAATAACCGGAAGCATTGATTCCGGTCTCGTATTATTGGTCGGAATTACGCATGGAGATACGAAAGATGATGCGGAATATGTAGCTGAGAAAATTGCCAACCTGCGCATTTTTGAAGATGAGAGCGGCAAGATGAATCATTCGGTGGTTGACGTAGGAGGCTCCATCCTTTCTGTATCCCAGTTTACGTTGTATGGTGATACGCGTAAGGGCCGACGCCCGAGCTTTGTGGATGCGGCCCGGCCTGAGCAGGCAGAGCCGCTGTATGATTTCTTTAATGAGAAGCTGCGTGAGCGAGGGCTTACAGTTGCAACCGGTGTATTTGGTGCGATGATGGATGTGGCATTAGTCAACGATGGACCGGTCACATTGATTGTGGAGAGCAAAGCGTAGCATGTATGCGTATCAATAAAAAATCCCAGCGCTGCTGTATAGAATAGCGGAACTGGGATTTTTGTTTATTTCATTTTCTTGCAGTAATATACGAATGCTGGCAGCACATTCATTGGCACAAACTCCAGACTCACATTGTCAAAGCGATCAGAGAACTGCTTTTTCATCTGTAATGAGAACTGGAAAGCTACAAATACGCCACCCGGCTTCAATGAGCGTTCCACTTCGTCCATAATAGTATCGCGCAGCTCCTGCGAGAAGTTTGTAAACGGTAACCCCGAAATAATATAATCGAATTGATTGATTTCATATTGCTGCATCGCCGATGTGATATTGCGGGCATCATGATAGTAATACAGTTCCGGATATAGATGTTCAAGGCGACGGCGCATGCTCGAGTCTTGCTCGAAGACGACGACCTTGCAATCCGGGGTACGCAGTTGATCAATATATTTAGTGAATACGCCTGTTCCCGCGCCTAATTCCGCCACATGCTTAGCAGAACGCCAATCGATAGGCTTGACCATCGCTTTAGCGAGGAAACGGGAACTGGGAGTTACACTTCCGATATTTTTTGGCGAGCGAAAGAATTTCGTTAGAAACATCAGCTTTTCCATCGACACTACTCCTTCTGAACGGCCTTGTCCTACGGGGCTTTTCTTTATATAGTAACAAAATCTGTGCAAGAGTGGAAATGGAATTGTGCTTGACCCGTCATCACCACTCGGCTACACTCGTAACGAAACATGCTAAACAAAGGGGTTATCTCATGATTATACAAGTGACGGACATGGGTGAGAAATTTCACCGATCCCTAGAACATATTATTCGTCTGTTTTTTGAAGAAATAAACGTTTATTTTGAACAGCGGACAGACGCCGATCTCGTCATTGAACTTAGCTTGGAAGGAGAGCGGGAGCTTCGCGCGTATGCGCGCTTGATAGAAACGCGAGGCGACCGCACATATGAAGCTACATATTGCAGAAGCGTTTCATGTGAGCAGACAGACAAGGAGTGGCGTAAGCAGGCCAAGCGGATCGTCAGCCATCCCCTGTTAGAAGTGCTCGAGAAGTATACGGGTATGGAGCAACCGTGGGGTATTCTTACAGGCATCCGCCCAACGAAGCTTCTGCATCGCAAAATGCAGCAGAAAATTCCGATGGAGCAGGCACACCAAGAACTACGGGAAGAGTATATGATTCGCAGCGAGAAGGTGGAGTTGATGCAGCAAATTATCGACCGCCAGCTTGCCATGGTACCTGATTTATATGATGTGCGCCATGAAGTAAGTCTGTACATCGGCATTCCTTTTTGTCCGACGAAATGTGCGTATTGTACATTCCCGGCGTATGCGATTAATGGGAAGCAGGGTTCTGTTGACTCCTTCCTTGGTGGCCTTCATCATGAAATGCGAGAGATTGGTCGTTGGCTGAAGGAGAATCGTATCGGCATTACGACCATTTATTTTGGCGGCGGCACACCTACGAGTATTACAGCCGAAGAAATGGATATGCTGTATGAAGAGATGTATACATCCTTCCCACATATGGATCGTGTGCGGGAGATTACAGTCGAAGCTGGACGTCCCGACACCATCACACCAGAGAAGCTGGCTGTGCTTACTAAGTGGAACATCGACCGGATCAGCATCAATCCGCAATCCTATATAGAAGAGACACTAAAAGCGATCGGACGTCATCATACCGTCCAGGAGACAATTGATAAGTTCCATCTGGCGCGTGAGGCTGGTATGAATAATATCAATATGGACTTAATCATAGGTCTGCCGGGAGAAGGGGTTGCAGAGTTTGATTACACGCTACGGGAAACAGAGAAGTTAATGCCTGAATCCGTAACGGTGCATACCTTATCCTTTAAGCGTGCATCAGAGATGACGCGCAACAAGGACAAATATCGTGTAGCTACTCGTCAGGAGATTGAAGAGATGATGAAACGGGCGGAAGAATGGACGAAGGTGCAGGGATATGTACCGTATTATCTCTATCGTCAGAAGAATATTCTTGGCAACCTGGAGAACGTCGGATACGCTAAGCCGGGACAGGAAAGTCTCTACAACATTATGATTATGGAAGAGGTGCAGTCGATTATTGGGCTTGGCTGCGGTGCCGCAAGCAAGTGGGTCCATCCTGTTACGGGCAACATCTCGCGCTTTGCTAATCCGAAAGAACCAAAAGCATATAATGATAACTATAAGCACTACACCCAAGCTAAAATTGATACGCTACAGGAGCTTTTCTCAGCACAGAAGCTATAGGATGAGAAACTGAGCAGAGTTTTTGCACCTTTAATGTAATCTCTTGACATTCTTTGTCGAAACCAGTACTATTAAAAACAATTGCGACAAATGAAAAGCGATCTGATGAAGGGAACAAAGTAGTCAGGAAGTACTGCGTACAGAGAGGAATGCCACAGGCTGGAAGCATTCTCGACGGCTCTTGATGAAAGACAACCCGGAAGACCGGTGGAAACACACGGCGTATTCTCCACGTTACGGAGCTTATGAGTGGGATACTTATATCCAATTAGGGTGGTACCACGGGAATTGCGAACCAATCTCTCGTCCCTGACAACTGTGTCAGTGGCGGGAGATTTTTTAATTGTATAGACTCCCGCTTTGCGGATGGAGTTTTGAAACTACTCTCACATATTAGGAGGCCCGAACATGATCCAAGTTCCACGAGGGACAGCTGATGTTCTGCCCGGCGAGATTGAGCTGTGGCAGTATATTGAGGACAAGGCGCGCGATATCTGCCGCCGCTATAATTATTTAGAGATCCGCACACCGATTTTTGAACATACGGAGCTGTTTCATCGCGGTGTTGGTGAGACAACGGATATTGTAGAGAAGGAGATGTATACGTTCGAAGACCGTGGCGGCCGAAGCATTACACTGCGTCCTGAAGGCACAGCTTCTACTGTACGCTCCTATGTTGAAAACAAAATGTTCGGCTTGCCGCAGCAGCCGACGAAGCTGTATTATATCGGACCGATGTTCCGCTATGAACGTCCGCAGGCTGGCCGGATGCGCCAGTTTACGCAGTTTGGCATCGAAGCGATCGGCAGCAACAGCCCGACGATTGATGCGGAGACCATCGCACTTGCGATGCGTTTCTATGAAGAGTTGGGATTGACTAATCTACATGTTGAGTTGAACAGCTTGGGTGATGCAGAAAGCCGTCAGGCACATAGGGATGCGCTTGTGAATCACTTTAAGCCGCACATTCATGAGTTCTGCTCCGATTGCCAATCGCGCCTAGAACGCAATCCGCTGCGTATTCTGGACTGTAAGAAGGATGCAGATAAGGAATTAATGAAGACTGCCCCTGTGATTCTTGATTATCTGAATGAAGAGTCAAGCACATTTTTTACAAAAGTGAAGAAGCATCTGGATGATCTGGGTATTGCCTATGAAGTGAATCCTAACCTCGTGCGTGGACTTGATTATTATACGCATACGGCATTTGAAATTATGGAGCGCGGGATTGGCGCTGTCAGTACGATTTGTGGCGGCGGACGCTATAATGGTCTCGTAAAAGAAATGGGCGGCAATGACATGCCGGGGATCGGATTTGCGATGAGCATTGAGCGTGTACTGCTGGCTTTGAAGACACAAGGGATCAAGCTTCCGATTGCACACGAACTGGATTGTTTTATTGTGGGTATGGGAGAAGACACGCAGGAGAGAGCGTTCCTGCTTCTTGATCAGCTCCGTCAGCAGGGGCTGGCGGCCGATCTTGATTTTCTGGGACGGAAAATGAAGGCACAGCTGAAGGCGGCCGATCGCCTGCAGGCAAAGACAGTGGCTATTATCGGTGAGGATGAACTGGCGCGCGGCATAGCGATGTTGAAAGACATGGAGACTGGAGAGCAGCAGGAAGTAGCATTTGAACAAGTAGCACAGCACATTCAAACAATCATTCAAAAAGACAAGTAAGGAAGGCAGGAGACGAGATGGAATTCCAACAACGTAGTGTATTTTGCGGCACACTCCGCAAATTTGACGTCGGCAGCGAGGTGACATTAAACGGTTGGGTGCAGAAGCGCCGGGACTTAGGAGGTGTTATCTTCGTTGACCTGCGTGACCGTACAGGCCTTGTACAGGTTGTATTCAACCCGGAGATTAATGGAGAGGCACATGCCATCGGCGATAAAGTGCGGACAGAATACGTAATCAGCGTCAAAGGAAAAGTAGTAGAGCGCGATGCGGAAACAATCAATCCAAATATGTTGACCGGTGAGATTGAAGTGCAGGTAAGTGAGATCGAGATCATTAACCAGGCCAAGACTCCGCCGTTCTTTATCGAAGATGACATTGATGTAGATGAGCAAGTGCGTTTGAAATACCGTTACTTAGACCTGCGCCGTCCTGAGATGTACCGTACAATGGAGTTGCGTCATAAGGTAACGAAGCTGTTCCGCGATTATTTAGATACCCGCAGCTTCCTTGAGATTGAGACACCGATGCTTACAAAGAGCACACCGGAAGGCGCGCGTGATTATTTGGTGCCAAGCCGTGTAAACCCGGGTGAGTTCTTTGCGCTTCCGCAATCCCCGCAGATCTTCAAACAGCTGTTGATGGTTGCCGGATATGAGCGCTACTTCCAAATTGTACGCTGCTTCCGTGATGAAGACCTGCGTGCGGATCGTCAGCCTGAATTTACACAGGTCGATATTGAGACCTCCTTCTTAAACATGGAAGAGCTGCTTGCCATGATGGAAGAAATGATGGCAAAAGTATGCAAAGAAGTGCTGAATGTAGAGGTTGAGACACCGTTCCAACGCTTAACATATGCGGATGCAATGAACCGCTATGGCTCGGATAAACCAGACCTGCGCTTTGGCATGGAGCTTGTAGATATCGGTGATGTTGCTGAGAGCTGCGGCTTCCAGGTATTTAACAGCATCATGAAAAAAGGCGGCCAGGTAAAAGGCATCAACGTAAAAGGCTGCGCGTATTATTCACGCAAAGATGTGGATGAACTGATGAAATTTGCGGGTCGTTACGGTGCAAAGGGTCTTGCGTGGATGGCATTTAAGGACGATGAAATTAAAGGTCCAATCGCTAAATTCTTTACGGAAGAAGAAATTGCAACCATTAAAGACCGCATGCAGGTACAAAATAACGACTTGTTGCTATTCGTAGCGGATAAGCCAAAAGTGGTAGCTGATTCGTTGGGTGCGCTGCGCTTGAAGTTCGGTAAGGAGCTTGGACTTATCGACGAAAGCAAATTTGCGTTCGCATGGGTAGTAGACTTCCCGCTGCTTGAGTGGGATGAGGATGCGAAGCGTTATGTAGCGCTGCATCATCCGTTTACCCGTCCGCGTCCGGAAGATGTGCATCTGTTTGATACCGATCCGGGCCAAATCCGTGCTCAGGCGTACGATATGGTGCTGAACGGATTTGAAATCGGTGGCGGCAGCATGCGTATTTATAAGCGTGATGTACAGGAGAAAATGTTTAAAGCACTTGGCTTCAGTCAGGAAGAAGCACAGGAAAAATTCGGTTTCCTGCTTGACGCATTCGAATACGGTACGCCTCCGCATGGCGGTATTGCATTTGGCCTAGACCGCATTATTATGATTCTTGCCGGTCGCAGCAGCCTGCGCGATACGATCGCCTTCCCGAAAACAGCCAGCGCGCGTGATATTATGACGAATGCGCCAAGTCCGGTGGATACGAAACAATTAGAAGAGCTATCGATTCGTACAGTGGTGGCCAAGAAAGCGGACGAGAAATAAGTAACTTGGTAATTATTAGTAAAATTTGGGTCGAATGTACCTCTTGAAATCGTTTTCAAAATTGTGTACTATAAAACCACGGTAAGTTTAAGAGCCCTGCGATGTACGTGAGAGACCGTTTGTTTTGTACCAACACTAACAAAACGGGAATTCGAGTCTCGCCGCGGCGCAGAAGCCGCCCTACCTAGAGCGGACCTGCAAAGTGTCGAGTAGAACTCCCACCTGCGCGAGCAGGTTCAAAACACTGGCATCACGGCATCCTCGGGGTTCTTACTCTTTCTTATTATGCAGAAGACATAAAGCCCACAGAACATTGTTTCTGTGGGCTTTTTTGGTGTGTACTGTGTAAAACAAGGACGCTCTTAGCTATTCTTGCTTTTTTCTGCGACTTCATAGAAAATTAATTGTTATGAAGGAAAATTTTAAAACGAAAAGGAGATTTCTATGCTTCACCAATTCTCACGTACGGAACTTGCGGTGGGCCGCGAGGGAATCGAACTGTTTAAGAACAGTACAGTCGCTGTGCTTGGCGTAGGCGGTGTCGGCTCATTCACTGTTGAATCACTGGCGCGGACAGGCGTCGGTAAACTCATACTGATTGATAAAGATGATGTGGATATTACGAATTGCAACCGTCAGCTGCCAGCTACGCTTGATACGGTCGGGCAGCAGAAGGTAGAAATTATGAAGCAGCGGATTGCAACCATCAATCCAGAGTGTGAAGTTGTCACGCTTAAGATGTTTTACAATGAAGAAACGTATGAACAGCTCTTTGAGCATAAGCTGGATTACGTGGCGGATGCGATGGATACGATTTCGGCAAAGCTCCATCTTATTCTGCAATGCCGTGAGCGGGGAATTCCTTTGATCAGCAGCATGGGTGCGGCTAATAAGCTCGATCCGACCCGTTTTCAAGTAGCGGATTTGTTCGATACATCATATGACCCGATCGCTAAAGTATTGCGCCGCGAATTGCGCAAGCAGGGCATTAAAAAAGGCATTAAAGTAGTGTATTCCACAGAAGCCCCTATCCTGGCGCGTGAAGAAGTGCTGCAGGAAGTTGTTCAGAATCCAGATTCACCGATTCGCAAAGCCACGCGTCCTCCGGCTAGCGTAGCATTTGTACCGTCGGTTGCTGGACTGATTATGACAAGCGTGATCGTGCGTGATATGCTGGATAAAGCGGGCATTGAAGTGGTGCGCGACGAATAAAAACAGTGCAAAAGAAAGTAAGGATACCGCATTAGTCGGTGTCCTTTACTTATGCTTATTCTTTTACTATAATTTAGTAGGATTTAGGAACTTGTACGGAAATAAGGAGGGGACGATAGATGGATTTGTTCTCCTACACACATGAAGAAGAAAAAGAGCGCGGGCAGAGTAAGCACCAGCCGTTGGCTGATCGGATGCGTCCGCGCACGCTCGATGAATTTGCTGGTCAGAAGCATATTCTTGGTCAAGGGAAGTTATTGCGCCGCGCGATTGAAGCGGATCGTATTTCTTCCTTACTATTCTACGGCCCACCGGGTACAGGAAAGACGACGCTTGCTAGGATCATTGCTCGTACGACGAAAACGCATTTTACCGACATCAATGCGGTGACAGCAGGAGTAGCTGATATAAGACGGGTAGTAGAAGAGGCGAAAGGCCGCCGTGATATGCATGATCAGGGAACAACGCTGTTCGTAGATGAGATTCACCGCTTTAATAAGTCACAGCAGGACGCATTGCTTCCTTATGTAGAAGATGGAACGATACGTCTGATTGGTGCCACGACTGAGAACCCATTCTTTGAAGTGAATGCGGCTCTTCTCTCTCGCTCTCAATTGTTCCAACTGCAGGCGTTAAGCGAGGAAGATCTGGTTGAAGTGGTGAATCGTGTACTGCAGGATAAGGAGCGGGGCTATGGTGAGCTTCCCATCGTTTTAGATGAGGAGGCAAGAAGCCACCTTATTCATTATGCGGAAGGGGACAGCCGCCGTCTGCTGAATGCATTGGAGCTTGCGGTTGCCACAACGCCGAGAAATAAAAAGGGTGAAGTGCATATTACGCTTGAGATAGCGGTCGACTCCATTCAGCGGCGAGCCGTTCGGTACGATAAAACAGGAGACAACCATTACGATACGGCTTCTGCCTATATTAAGTCGATCCGCGGGTCAGACCCGGATGCCGCGCTGTATTGGCTGGCGCGTATGATTGATGCTGGCGAAGATCCGCGCTTCATTGCCCGTCGTCTTATTATTTCCGCCTCCGAAGACATAGGAAACGGAGATCCACGTGCGCTGCAAGTAGCCGTGTCCGCTTTTCAAGCATTGGAGCTTGTCGGGATGCCGGAAGGACGCATTCCACTGGCACACGCTACCACCTATCTTGCTTCCGCGCCAAAGAGTAATGCGGCATATGTCGGTATAAATGAAGCGCTGCGCTATGTCCGGCAAAAAGGGCATGGATCTGTGCCTATGCATCTGCGTGATCAGAGCTATAAGGGAGCGGAAAAACTTGGACATGGTGAGGGATACCTCTATCCGCATAATTATCCGAATTCGTATGTGGAACAGGTGTATTTGCCAGAAGGTGTGAAGACTACCTTCTATGCTCCAAAAGAAATTGGGTACGAACGACATATGAAGGATTATTTGCAGACGATACGGAAAGAAAAGTAAAAAGGTGAGGGGATCTATGTGAAAATATCAACCAAAGGCCGCTACGGTCTGACGATTATGATGGAGCTGGCGAATCGGTACGGCGAGGGCCAGATGTCGCTTAAAGCGATTGCACAGAAGCATGATTTATCGGAACATTATCTAGAGCAGCTTGTAGCACCATTGCGTAATGCAGGACTCGTAAAAAGCATTCGCGGCGCATACGGCGGTTATATTTTGGCTCGTTTGCCTGAAGAGATTACAGCGGGTGATGTAATTCGCGTATTAGAAGGTCCGATCAGTCCGGTGGAGTTTGAAGAGGAAGAAGATCCTGCGAAGCGGGATTTGTGGATGCGTATTCGTGACAGCATTAGCGAAGTATTGGATTCGACTACATTACAGGATTTAATCTCGTATAAGGATGAAGGAAAACCTGATTCGTATATGTTTTACATTTAACACTTTATGAACGGCAAGGAGCAGAAAGATCATGCAGGAAATTTACTTAGATCACGCAGCGACAACACCCGTACATCCAGACGTATTGGAAGCGATGCTTCCGTATTATCGGGATGCGCATGGCAATCCTTCAAGCATGCATCGCTTCGGTCAGCGGACAAGGCATGTGGTAGATGATGCCCGGACAGTGATTGCCCGTGCCATTAATGCCGCACCGGGCGAAATTATTTTTACCAGCGGCGGTACAGAAGCGGATAATATGGCATTGATTGGTGTGATGGAGGCGAATAAGGAGAAGGGTAAGCACATCATTACAAGTCAGATTGAGCATCATGCTGTGCTGCATACATGTGAATATCTAGAAGCGCTTGGTTACGAAGTGACATATCTGCCCGTAGACGAGATGGGGCGAGTAGCTGTTGAAGATGTGGAGCAGGCTATTCGACCGGATACCGTTTTAATTAGCATCATGTTCGGCAATAACGAGGTAGGTACACTGCAGCGTGTCGGCAAAATTGGTAAGCTGGCTATGGAGCATCAGGTGTATTTCCATACAGACGCGGTGCAAGCATTTGGCATTGAAGAGATCGATGTGAAGCGTCTGCATATTGACTTATTGTCTGTATCGGCACACAAAATCAATGGACCAAAGGGAATAGGTGCGTTATACGTACGCCGTGGGATCAAAATTGCTTCCCGCATGCATGGGGGCAATCAGGAGAAAAAGCGCCGCGCCGGTACGGAGAATGTACCTGGTATCGCTGGATTTGCCCGTGCTGTTGAGATCGCTATGAAGACGCGCGAGGCGAGGCGGGCAGAGTATATGAAGCTGCGTACAGCCATGCTTCGTGTGTGGGATGAGCAGAAAATACAGTACGTACTAAACGGTCATCCTGAGTTTTATATGCCTCATATTCTTAATGTGAGCTTTCCGCAGATCAAGACGGATGCGATGCTGATGCATCTTGATCTTGTAGGGGTTGCAGGTGCGAGCGGGTCGGCATGCACCTCTGGCTCGCTTGAGATTTCGCATGTACTGACAGCGATGAATCTGCCGCAGGAGCGGCTCGTATCAGCCATTCGCTTCAGCTTCGGCTACGGAAATGATGAAGCGCAAGTACAGGAAGCGGCGGAGCGTATCGCCCACATTCTCACACGAAGTCAAGAATAGAATAACGAATCAGGAGGCAAGATGGGGACGTGTTCGCCATCTTGCCTCTTCTTTTTGCATCGTGTGTTGCAGGTGGATAAGCCGTTGGGTTTATCCGTAATTTTCTGCTGTCGGCGCTGATTTTCTGGTATAGTAAAAGAAAGTTCAACAGGGTTTAGGAAAAGGGGGCGTACGCTTGAGAAAAACAGCGGAAGAATATAATGACTTAGGATTACAGGAACTGGCACAGGGACATTTTGAGGAAGCACTCAAGTTGTTTGAGAAGGCGATTACAGAGGATAATACATATGCAGAGCCATACTGTAATGTTGGCAACATTCTAGCGGCGACCGGCCATGAAAATGATGCGGTGCAGTGGTTTTCCCGCGCGATTGACCTGGATTCCGGGCTCGCTTTGGCCTACTATGGAATGGGCAATTCCTATTTTAATATCGGAAATTATGAGTCTGCCCGCGTTTCGTTTGAAAAGGCGAAGGATAAAGGAATGAAGCATCATGATCTGGAGTTTATGATTGCGATGTCCTATATGCAGAGCGAAAAGCTGGAGAAGGCGATCGAGCATTTTGATGCGTGCTTGCAGGAAGAGCCCGGTGATGTGGAGGCGCATTTTAATAAAGGGATGTCCTATGCGCGTATGGGAAAAATTGAAGAAGCACAAGAAGTCTTTCTACAAACGCTTGAGCTTGAGCCGGAGCATGACGATGCGCTGTATAATCTCGGCGTCGCGTATGCCTTTTTAGAACAGATGGAGGAAGCCAAGCGGCAGTTCGAGAAAGCACTGGAGATTAATCCAGGCCATATTCTGGCACAGAATGCGCTGACTGAGATGAACAAGACGGAATAAGGGAAGGCTGGTATCATTCGTCTGCATAGCCGGAATGGTTTGCTCCATACTAGAAGGTATGGAAGGAGATGAGCGTCCATGCAACGGGTACGCGACGTCATTGGACTTCCCGTTATCGAACTGGAACAGGGCAATGAGGTGGGCTATGTCCAGGACCTTCTATTCGATGCGCAAAACAAACTGGTGGCTGTTCTGCTTGGAGAGCGCAGCTTTCTTAAGGACGGCCAATATGTGCCAGCAGAAGCAGTGCATGCAATTGGTACAGATTGTGTAGCGATAGCCGAACGGCAGGCCATTGTATATGCGTCATCTCTTCCCCCCGGATGGACAAGCATTCAGACAGGTGCCGCTCCGATTCAAGGTAAGACGTTTGTCACCTCAGAAGGTAAACAGTTGGGGTTTGTGGAAGATGTTTACTTTCAAGTGGAATCGGGCAAGATAGTAGGGTATGAGCTATCTAACGGATTGTTGTCGGACATTGTGGACGGCCGTACCATCGTTCATGGCACTGAACGTCTAAAAATGGGTGAAGATGCGGTCATTGTCTCCGTAGAGGAGTGAAGATGACCTCTCCGCTTACAGGGAGGAAGAAGCAATGACAAATTGCCTGAACTGCCAGTCAAAAGACATCGGTAAGATCGGTACCAATCAATATTATTGCTGGAACTGCTGCATTGAATTTACGGCTTCAGGAAATAAAGTATCCTCTGTCTTTCAGGTAGAAGAGGATGGAACGCTTCATTCACTGAACGATTTATTTTTTGACGATTGCCCACCGCCATTTGAGACCAATATGTAAGGAGATGGATGCGTGATGCGTTCGTTTTGGATAGGAGCAGTCATTATGGCTGCATTTGGTCTCGTTCGCATGATGCGGTCAAAACCAAGCCGTGCAGATCGAGCTGCTCGATTAGGCAGACGTGTATTTCGTACGATAGGCTTTACAGGTATGCAAAAGATCCCTACGCGCTATATAGTCGGATTTGGCAGTCGGATGCTGCGTCGTATGGCGCGTTAGAAAAGAATGGAACACATACAATAAGAATTGTCAGGCAGCCGCCGGGTGACCCGGTTGGCTGCCTTTTTGCTTTTTTATGATATTTTAAATGCGAGCGTCTCTTGGTGCGTTTTGGAGGCAAGCTGAGAGAGGGTGTCAATATTATAGGACATCTCTTCTATGGCTAGGCTTTGCTCCTGTACAGAAGCCGCAACTTCAGTCAGGCCGCCTGATGTTTCTTGGCTGACCGCAGCAATAAATCGAATGCGCTCATGTAGATTTTTGACTAAAGACTGAATTTCTTCCTGCATCGTATCGATTCTCTCCATCTCCTCTTTTGTTTGTTCGGTTTTGCTAACAATATTCTCAAGCGCATGTCCGCCTTGATGCACCATTGCGATCTGCTGCTGTACCTGTTCTACATTCATTTCCATGGACCGAACCGTTACGGCTGTCTCGCTCTGCACGTGTTCTACAAGACTAACGATTTCACTCGCTGCCTGTGCCGATTCCTCCGCAAGCTTGCGCACTTCATCTGCCACAACAGCAAATCCCCTGCCCTGTTGGCCTGCTCGGGCCGCTTCGATAGCAGCATTAAGTGCAAGCAGATTCGTTTGATCGGAGATAGCAGAGATGACGTGAACGATGCTACCGATTTCTTCGGAACGCTTCCCCAGCTTCTGCACAGTTTCTGTCGCGAAGATCACTGTTTGTGCAACAGTATCTAGATGGTGAATGGCTTTACTGACAGCTTCCATTCCTTCCTTGGCCGCTTGTCTTGTCTCTTTTGCTACAGTAAGCGCTTGTGAAGCGGCTGAGGTTGTTGCATCAACTTTTTGATGTGCTTCATTCATTTCTTGATGGACAAGCGAGAGGGTCCGTGCCTGCTCACCGATATTTTGTGTAATGTATTGAATTGTAGCGGCGACCTGGGAAGCGGCGGTTTCTGTCTCCTCCGCCTTAGCGGTGAGCTGTTCGGCAGTAGAAGACACTTCTTCAGCGGAACGCTGTGTTGTGCCGACCAGGCTGCGTAAATCCTCTGTCATTTGGTTAAAACCGTGCGCCAACTGACCGAGCTCGTCCTCCCGCTCTACGCGCACTCGCGTAGTTAAGTCTCCCTGTGCCGCCCGTTCAAAATTCTCCTGTACATGCTGAATAGGCCGTACGAGCGTACGCTTCATAAGAACAGAGAGAATGGTAATAAGAATAAGAAAAGAAATGCAAGAGATGCCAAGAATGACATAGCGAGTATGCCAGATCGCTGCGTAGGCTTCATCGCTTTCGATGGTGGCCGCAACAATCCATCCTGTTTGTTGAACAGGGTGAAAGGACATAAGCTTGTCCTTTCCATCAAAAGTATATTCCATCTGTCCTTTTTTTGTGTGCAGCATGGAGGCGCCGAACGGGTGATCCGTAATTTTCAGTGCGGCTATGTATTTTTTCACCGGATGGGCAAGAACCAATCCCTGTGCGTTGATAAGATAAGCATAACCGGTTTGTCCGATTTTTACCTGCGCGATATGTGTTCCGATAGCATCAAGCTTCATCGCAGCTACAAGCAGGCTCCTGCCCCCGTTAATTGGCTCTACCAGATAGAAGAGAGCTTTGCCGTCTTGATCAGTAAGAAGATCGCTAATCGTACTTTTGCCGGACTGAAGAGCAGCATCAAGCACCTGCTGTTCAGGAAATGTTTTCCCGATGAGATACCCGTTTGAGCCGGCGATGATTCTGCCGTTTGGAAGCGCTACATACACCGCTTCATATTCCGGTTGGTTGCGTGTGATGGAAGTTAAGAAGCGGCCGGCTTCAAATGCCTGATCAGGTCTTGTATCAATCGCTTTGACAATCGGAAATTGTGCCAGTTGGAATAAAGAGCGCTGCTTATCCGAAAGATCCTTGCTGACCAGAAGAGCCGCTTCAGCAGAAGCCTGATCCATGCTGCGCAGCGCAGCTTCTCGTAATGATCCGCTTACACTGCGGTCCACAAAAAAATAGAGGGTAGCAAACGCTCCGATAATTACTACCGTTAATAACAGCATCAGCCGTCTCTGAAGTGTCAGTTGTTTTCTCATATGTTCCCTGCTTTAGTACTCAAGGATCGAGGCGTTCATATTATATTCTTCTTCGCACGCTGTAATTGCAGATAAAACATCTGGATAGACGCGCAGTACGCGGTCAAGCTTGGAGTAGTGGAGCAATTTATACCAAGGAGCCGCACCTGCAACCAGCACACTTTCTTTATTTTCAGTGTGGCATTTCTTACTGAAAGAAAACAGGATGGCAAGCCCTGTACTGTCTATGCTTGTCAAGCGGGAGACATCGAGAATATAGCGGTCATGGTCTGCATGGATGTAGGAGAGTAGCTCCTTAGAGATCATGCGTGAATTTCCATAATGAATCTCGCCTGTAAGAGAGATGATTCGATAGCCCTGCTCATGTGTTATAAACATTTTCAATCCCCTTTTTTTTAGGAACTTGCGAACTAGTATGTTTTTATCATACAGATGGATTTTTGGAGAAATGTTAATAGATTATAAAATTTTGGTTAAAAAGGAAGGAAAATATCGAAAAAACAACGCCAGTTATCACCGCTTCCATAAATGCAATGTCTCTTTTCGCGCATACTACAACTACAAATGCTATAGCGAGCGGAAGTGAAGCAGATGGAGAAGATTACACGAACAAACTGGCTGTATTTTATGGTGGTTGTGCTGTTAGTGCTGTCGATTATATTTTTACTCGGCAAAGTAGGCGTCTTTTTTATTGGAGCTATTGAGATTATAAAAAAAGTACTGACACCGTTCTTTTTCGCGTTAATTATTGCGTATTTGCTAAACCCTGTGGTTACCTTTTTGACAGAGCGGCATTTTCCGCGTGGGCTGGCAGTGTTTCTAATCTACACGCTATTTTTTCTATTTCTCCTTTTCATCGTCATTAATGCGGGTCCGATTCTCATGCGAGAGTACAAAGAACTGTCAGACAAGTTCCCGGAGTTAATGGGTACATACAGAAGCTGGATCGGACAGATGCGCATTCAGCAGGCACGAACTCCCTTTTCGCTTCACGGGGGACTTTCGGCGAGCATTCAGCAGATGGAGTTGGCAATGACACAGTATGTGAATGGTTTGTTTACAGGCATGGATAGCTGGGTGGAGAAAATTCTGCTTGTATTATTGATTCCGTTCATTGTGTTTTATATGTTAAAGGACATGAAGCCAATGCAGAACGGTGCGCTGCTCCTTGTACCACACCAGCACCGTCCGACGGTACGGCGGATGCTGCATGACATTGATACAGCTCTTGGCCATTATGTGCGCTGTCAGTTGATCGTGTGTGGGGTGATCGGTACACTGGCTTATGCGGGGTATTTCTTTATTGGTTTACCTTACGCGATTGTTTTTGCCGCCTTTGTGGCGATTACAAATATTATTCCATACATCGGTCCTGTATTCGGTGCGGCTCCAGCTATTTTATTCGCCCTTACAATATCCTGGAAGGTTGCGCTCTATGCTTTAATTGTTAATGCGGTTATCCAAGTGCTTGAGAGCAATATTGTGGCCCCGTTCATTGTAGGGAAGTCCCTGCACATGCATCCGCTCTTGATTATTGTCTCTGTAATGATTGGAGGAGAGATTGCAGGAATCGTGGGTCTCATTCTTGCGGTTCCGCTTGTGGCAAGCCTTAAAGTAGTTTTGCAGCACATTATGATTCATACCGTAAGAAAAACAGAATGGCAGGATGAGGGTTAATTGACAGCGAAGATGGTGAATCTGTATAATAAATAATGCTGTAAACAATTCCATGATTGCTAATTCGTTGAAGGAATAAGTAGGTGGATGCCCTTGTACAGAGAGAAGATTCCAAGGTTGAGAGAATCTTCACAAGAAGAGCCGTCGAATGCTACTCCTGAGAGCAGGATGATCAGAACCCTGCCGGGCTTTATTCAATCGCCCGTTATCCGTAAAACAAGGCGATCCGTCTGCCTCATGAGCAGCGGATAAGCAGGGTGGTACCGCGTGAGAAGACAAGCTCTCGTCCCTGAAGAAATTCTGGGATTGAGAGCTTTTTTAGCTTTCTTTATATTTTCATATGGGGGTAAGTTCAAAATGAAACATATGTCAGCTGCTGAAATTCGTCAAAAGTATCTGGATTTCTTCGTCAGCAAAGGTCATCGCATCGAACCGAGTGCGCCGCTCATCCCAATTGATGATGCTTCGCTGCTCTGGATCAACAGCGGGGTTGCGACCTTAAAGAAATATTTTGACGGCCGTGTTATTCCGGAAAATCCGCGTATTACCAACTCACAAAAATCCATTCGTACAAACGATATTGAAAATGTCGGAAAAACTGCACGCCATCATACTTTTTTTGAGATGCTGGGGAATTTCTCGATCGGAGATTATTTTAAGGAAGAAGCGATTGTATGGGCATGGGAATTCTTAACGAGCCCAGAGTGGATCGGCTTTGAAGCAGAGAAGCTATCCATTACAATTCATCCGGAAGATGATGAAGCGTATGAGATTTGGAATAAGAAAGTAGGCATTCCTGATGAGCGCATCATTCGTTTAGAAGGGAACTTCTGGGATATTGGTGAGGGTCCATGCGGTCCGAACAGCGAAATTTTCTATGATCGCGGCGAGAAGTACGGTAACGATCCAAGTGATCCGGAATTGTACCCAGGCGGAGAAAACGAACGCTATCTTGAGATTTGGAACCTTGTATTCTCACAGTACAACCATAATCCAGATGGATCGTATACGCCGCTTCCGAAGAAAAACATTGATACCGGCATGGGGCTAGAACGCATGGCTTCTGTTATTCAAGACGTGGAGAATAATTTTGAGACGGATCTTCTATTCCCGATCATAGAAGCAACCTGCCATATTGCAGGTGTGAAGTATGGTGAATCAAAAGAAAAAGATGTAGCGTTAAAAGTTATTGCTGACCATTCCCGTACCGTTGTCTTTGCGATTGGAGACGGTGCGCTTCCATCCAATGAAGGTCGCGGCTATGTCATTCGCCGTCTGCTGCGTCGTGCTGTTCGCTATGGGAAGGTACTGGGCATTGATAAGTCGTTCCTATATACGCTGACACCGGTTGTTGGTGAGGTAATGAAAGCATATTATCCGGAAGTGCTGGAAAAGCGCGAGTTCATTGAGCGCGTCATTAAGAATGAGGAAGAGCGCTTCCATGAGACGCTCAATGATGGACTTCATATTCTTGAGCAGATGGTAGAAGCGGCAAAGAAAGAAGGCCAGACGCAAATTGGTGGACCGGAAGCGTTCAAGCTGTATGATACGTACGGTTTCCCGTTTGATTTAACAGAAGATTTCGCGGCTGAACAAGGGATGACTGTAGACCGCGAAGGCTTCGACACAGCGATGGAAGAGCAGCGCGCCCGTGCTCGTGCCGCTCGCCAGGACGAGGATAGCATGCAGGTGCAGGGTGGTGCGCTTGGCGATATTAAAGTGAAGAGCGAATTCGTCGGCTACAATGAACTTGTAATCAGTGCCAAGGTTGCTGCGATTGTGCATGAAAAACAGGCGGTTGATATGGTAGGCGCTGGTACGGAATGCCAGATTATCCTTGATCGAACACCGTTCTACGCTGAGTCCGGCGGCCAGGTGGCGGATAAAGGGCAGATTCGTTCCGGTGAGGTAGAAGCAAAAGTACAGGATACACAAAAAGGTCCCAATGGACAAAATGTGCATACGGTTCTGGTAGAACGAGGCACATTAAAGGTAGGCGACACGGTAGAAGCGGTCGTAGATCGTGCTTCACGTGCTGATATTATTAAGAACCATACGGCAACGCACCTTTTGCACCGCGCCCTAAAAGATGTACTAGGTACACACGTAAATCAGGCAGGTTCTCTGGTTGCGCCAGATCGCCTTCGCTTTGACTTCTCTCACTTTGGCGCGGTTACGACAGAAGAGCTCGAGCAGATCGAGAAAAATGTAAATGAGCAAATCTGGCGTAATATTGACGTAAACATTACGCGCAAGTCGCTAACAGAAGCAAAAGCAATGGGTGCGATGGCACTGTTTGGTGAGAAGTATGGTGATGAAGTACGCGTCGTACAGGTTGGCGATTATAGCTTAGAGCTGTGCGGTGGCTGTCATGTAAACAATACCGCTGAGATCGGCCTGCTCAAAATTGTAAGCGAAGCGGGTATCGGAGCGGGTACGCGCCGGATCGAGGCTGTGACAGGCCGCATGGCATACGAGTATTTAAATAAACAATTGCAGACGCTTAAGTCTGTGGCAGATGAATTGAAAACAAACATCGCTAATGTACCACAGCGGATTGAGTCGCTGCGTGGCGAGATGAAAGCAATGGAGCGTGAGAACGAATCGCTGCGCGCGAAGCTAAGCAATCTTGAAGCATCTTCGCTTACCGATCAGGTTGCAGACGTTAAAGGGGTTAAAGTGCTTGCAGCAAAAGTAAATGGTGTCGATATGGATAATTTACGTACAATGGTAGATGAGCTGAAAGCAAAGCTTGGCTCAGGTATCGTCGTACTTGGTTCTGTAAAAGACGATAAAGTAAATATTGTTGCTGGAGTAACGGCTGATCTTGTTAAACAAGGCCTTCATGCGGGTAAAGCGGTAAAAGAAGTAGCAGCACGTTGCGGCGGCGGCGGCGGTGGTCGCCCTGACATGGCACAGGCAGGTGGAAAAAACCCAGCACAGCTTCCTGAAGCGCTTGAATTTGTGAAGGATTGGGTTAGCGAGCAGATGTAGTACAGCTTTGAAAAAAGGAATTCGATAGTTTGGGGCGAATATGAAAAGGAAGAAGATCCTTTGAAAGAGGTGCTAGGCAGTGAGTTCCATGGATCATACCATGAAGTTCAATTTTAAGCAGGATGAGGTGGAAGTCGAAGCCAGGGAGGTCTTGCTTCAGGTGTATGGAGCACTTGAGGAGAAAGGCTATAATCCCATTAATCAAATCGTCGGATATTTAATCTCCGGCGATCCGGCTTATATTCCGCGCCATAACAATGCGCGTACGCTTATCCGCAAGCTAGAGCGCGACGAGTTAATCGAGGAGCTTGTTCGTTCATATCTTCGCTCAAATCGGTAGTGCGATGAAGAATTCCTAACGCATGCTGCCTCTTCTTTAACAAAGAAGAGGTGCGTCGTGCGGATACGATTAGGAGAGAATATATGCGTAAAATGGGACTCGATGTCGGGGATAAAACCATCGGCGTCGCAATCAGCGATGAACTCGGTTGGACAGCGCAAGGAATTGAGACCATCCGCAGGGAAGGCAAGAAAAAAGATTATCTTCGCATCGAAGAACTCATAAAACAGTACGATGTCGGGGAAATTATTGTCGGGCTCCCTAAAAACATGAACGGTACGATTGGGCCTCGAGGTGAATTATGCCAGGCTTTTGCAGAATATCTGCATAATCGTTCGCATCTTCCCGTAATATTATGGGATGAGCGTCTAACGACAATGGCGGCAGAGAAGATGTTAATATCTGCCGATGTTAGTCGCAAGAAAAGAAAGCAGGTTATTGATAAGACGGCAGCGATTATTATTTTACAGAATTATCTCGATGCCAAGAAATAGGAGGCTATGCGCATGGATTTAGAAAATGTAGGAATCGAAGTTGGCGAATATATTACAATTACAGATGAAGAGTCAAACCAGGATTATGAGTATCTGGTGATGTACATCTTCGAGATTGAAGACCGCACGTATCTCTGCCTTGTACCGGCAGAGCAAGAAGATGAAGAGGAATATGAAGTAGAATTCTTGCGTTATGAAGGTACGGATACGCTCCAGCCGATTGAAGATGAGCAGGAATGGGAGCAGGTAGAAGCCACATTTGAGACACTGATGAACGAATTGGACAAAGAGGAAAACTAATTCTTGGAAGTGTACCATCTGCGGAATTCATGGGGAAACGAAGTGGAATGGTATGATGTCGGGCTAGCTCGTATGGAACAATACCGCGTACTAACCGAGATAGACGTAGCGGGACAGACGTATGCAGTGCTTATCCCGCTCGATTCCGCTGATCCGCATCCTTACCTGTTTAAGTATTCGCTCGCGGAAGGTGCTCCATTGCTTACACTTATTGAATCAGAGAATGAGTGGGATGAAGCGGTGGATACATTTAGCGTGTGGCTGGATACAAACCAAGCACAGGCATAAAGGAAAATAACCATTATAGATAAAGCATTTAGTCTATATGGTTTATATGTATGAACGATAAGCAGCCCATCTCTTTTCTGAGATGGGCTGCTTATTTTAATTTATAGGTGCATTATCGTGATCGAAAATAGACCATTTTTCCTGCTATACATTTTGCCTACAAAACATTAATATAAATAATAGTTAGTTAAACTAATTAAATAAACTAATTAACTAACTGAAGTTTCTCCCTGGTTTCATAAGGAGGGTTGAAGCTAAGCGGCAGAAATAAAAATTACGGACAAGGAGAAAAAGAGCATGAAGCGTTTTTTCATGGTTGCGGTAAGTGTTATTTGTGTTCTTGGTATCGTAGGCGGTGCTGCGTACTATATCATAGATCGCATGAATTATGTCACTACAGATAATGCGCGCCTAGCCGCAGATACAGTCACCATTGCTCCTCCTTCTACAGGTCATCTTATAGAATGGTCGGTACGTACGGGAAGCCAGGTGCAACAAGGAGATATTCTCGGAATTGAGATGGAAAGCTTATCTGCTGATGCAAACCAGAAGAGTACCGCTGTGCAATCAAATGTTCAGGGACAGCAAGGAGCAGCCGGTACGTCTCAGGCGGCTAACAGAAAAGAAGAGATTACTTCTCCGATCACGGGAACCGTCCTAGAGACCCATGCAATAGCAAAACAAATGGTACAGCAGGGGCAGATCTTAGCCATGATTGCGGATGTATCCAAGCCGCATATCGTGGCCTATATTGATGAGGATCACATTCGAGACGTTACGGTCAATAAAAATGTAGATGTGTACCTAGATGCGTATCCAGGTTCTAAATTTAAGGGAAAGGTCGCACAGATTGGAGGGACGGCTGGCAAATTCCTGACAGCACAGAGTGCTATGAACCAGCAAGGGAATAGCAAGCAGTCCAAGCAAGTCGAAAGGGTTCCCGTAAAAATTACGGTGGAGGATTTTAATAGCAAGTATGTGGCGCTAGGTATGAATGCGACCATAAAAATCCATAAGTAAACGAGTTAGGAAAAGGAGAACAACAGCATGGGAAAAACACGTTATTTACTTACCAATATTGTCATTGTGCTAGTTATCGCTGCTTTGGGCATTGGCGGATACTATTACTATTATGAGTCAACGAATTATGTCACAACCGATGATGCAACCGTAACAGGAGATGTAGTGCCGGTATCTTCTATGTCTGCCGGTAAGTTAACAGAGTGGCAGGGTACAGAAGGCAGTACGATTGATCAGAACCAGGCAATCGGCAAAGTAACCACAGGCAACCAAGTCGCCTCTATTACGACACCGGTTAGCGGCACAGTTGTACAAAGCACAGCAATCAAAGGGCAGATGGTCACCCCGGGACAGCCGTTAGCTCAAGTGGTGGATATGAATAAATTGTACGTTCGGGCAAACATTGAAGAAACCGATATTGCAGATGTAAAAGCAGGCTATGACGTGGATATCATCGTTGATGCCGATACGAATACGACGTTTACAGGGAAAGTAGAAACAGTCGGATATGCAACCAATTCTTTATTCTCGATTATGCCTACGCAGAACGCGAGCGGAGATTATACGAAGGTTGTACAGCGAATTCCCGTCAAAATTTCTGTGGATAATCTCCCAGCAGGGATTGTTCCGGGGATGAATGCAACGGTAAAGATCCATAAGTAAAATGTGATATTGAAGAAAGGAGGTCTTGTCGTATGGAAGTAGAAAATGAACGGACCTCACGTCCGGGGATGGCACAGCACATCCCTTTGCTTTCTGTATTGATGCTCGGGTTATTTCTTGCCATCTTGAATCAAACACTATTGAACGTAGCCATTCCGCATCTCATTAATGAGTTTGGTGTAGAGGCGACGACTGCACAATGGTTGTTGACAGGATATATGCTGGTGAACGGAGCTTTGATTCCATTATCCGCGTTTTTGATTGAGCGCTTTGGAACGCGACGCCTTTTTTTGGCGGCCATGCTGTTCTTTACCATTGGCTCGCTTGTCTGTGGTATCGCGCCATCGTTTTCTGTCATTCTGATTGGTCGTTTAATTCAGGCGGTTGGCGGCGGTATTATGATGCCGCTTGTGATGACGATTATTCTCTCAATCTTCCCTCCCGAAATTCGGGGGAAAGGAATGGGGATTTTTGGACTTGGTATGATGTTCGCACCAGCCGTCGGTCCAACATTATCTGGCTGGGTTATCCAGAATTATAGCTGGCGTATTATGTTTTACGGTATGGTTCCACTAGGTGTGCTGGTGATTGTTCTTTCGTTCATTCTGCTGCGCGATACGAGAAAAGATCAGACCGCAAAGCTTGATGTATGGGGAGCCATTACATCCATCCTAGGTGTTGGAACGTTATTGTATGGATTAAGTGAAGCAGGTACGGTCGGATGGTCTAGTCCGGTTGTTATCGCGAATCTGGTGTTTGGTGTTATTATGCTGGGGGTATTTACGATGCTTCAGCTGCGTTCCGACCATCCGATGCTTGATCTTCGTGTCTTCAAATACGATATGTTCACACTCTCGAATATTATTAGCATCGTCTTAACGATTGCGATGTATGCGGGCATGTTCCTGCTGCCGATTTACTTACAGAATTTGCGGGGCTTTACACCGCTTCAGTCCGGCTTGCTTATGCTGCCGGGTGCGCTGATCATGGGGATCATGTCTCCCATCTCCGGAACTTTATTTGACAGAGTGGGACCACGTCCCCTGGCCATTGTTGGTATGTTGATCACAGCGGTGACTACGTATGAATTCTCACGACTGACACTTGATACAAGCTACAATCATATTCTTGTTATTAATATGATTCGCTCGTTTGGGATGGCTCTTTTGATGATGCCGATTATGACTGCAGGGATGAATCAGCTTCCGCAGGATAAAAACAGCCACGGTACAGCCATGTCGAATACCTTACGGCAGATTTCAGGCTCGATGGGGATTAGTATCGTTACGACCATTTTTAGTATGCGTACTACTTTTCATGTAGGAAAACTAAGTGAACAGGCCAACATCATGGACCCTTCTTTCAGTCAATCTTTCCAATCGTTCACTACGTCTGTAGCTGGCGTTACAGGAATGCAGGGAACACAGGCACAGGAAGCAGCAACCATACTGCTTTTAGGACAGCTTAGCAAAGAAGCTTCCGTGATGGGAATTAATGACGCGTTCTTCTGGGCAACCGGGTTTTCGGTGATAGCTCTAGTGCTAAGTGTATTCTTGCGTGACGTGCGAAAAGATAAAAAACAGGTACAAAAGGTTAAAGAGAGAATTGCACTCCCTGCCCCAGCACGCACGGATGAACCAGGCACTGCCCTACAGTAGGCGTGTGGTGTAAGAGGGGGAGCATAATGAGTGAGGAACAGCATTTGTTAGTGCTTAGCAATCTTTTCCAGGAACTGACGAGAAAAGTAGCGGCTGAAACTTCAAAGCAGTTTGAGCGGAATACATCGTGTCAGATTAGAGGATCTCATGCTTTTATATTGGCAGTATTGAGCGTCGATGGGCCGCAGAAAATTTCGGATTTAGCTCATCGGATGGAGATCACGCTTCCTTCTATCTCGGCGTTAGCAGACAAGCTTGTCTTGCATGGATATGTAGAGCGAAGACGGGCGGATGCGGATCGGCGCATTGTCCTCCTTGTCCTTACGGAAAAGGGGGAAGAGTTTGTTCGAGATTTACACGAAAAGAAAAAAAAGGCGATGCAAAAGTGCTACAGTGTATTGTCAGAAGAAGAGATTGAGACGATCATTCATATTTTCAGAAAAATTTTAGATAATATTACTACACAAAAAGAATAAGTACACCGACTAAGCCGCTCTGCTAGAGCGGCTTTTCGTTAGGCTGCCTTCTTTTTTCAATCCACCTTCTACAGGGAATGTTGTATAATAAATCGATGGAAAGCGGTAGACAAAAGGAGAGTAGGGAAAGAATGCTGAATGAGAAAGGAAGCGTTGTACGAAAGACCATTACGTTTATGTTTATTGTTTTGCTGATTTTTGCACTTGGTATCGGCGGTGCAGCTTATTACGTATGGAATGGTCTACAGCCGATTGAATCGGAAAGTGGGCAGGCAAAGGTTGTTGAGATTCCGCCAAATTCATCCATAAGCAAAGTGGGACAGATCCTAGAAGAAAACAAGCTGATTAAGGATGCGCGTCTATTCTCCATTTATGTAAAAATGAAGGGGAGCGGATCAGACATCAAAGCGGGTAAATATCAACTTGCATCAGGACAGTCCATTGATGAGATGGTTAAAAAAATGGCGGAAGGGGATGTGTATAAGGATACGATTACCGTCACCATTCCAGAAGGGTATACAGTAGTGCAGATTGCTGCACGCCTCGAACAAAAAGGATTGGGGAAAAAGGATACGTTTTTGCAGGAAGTGAACAACGGGAAGTTTCCGCAGGAAATTGTTAAAAGCATTCCGCAGGATAAGCGGATTAAGTACCGTCTTGAAGGTTACCTCTTCCCTGATACGTACGAGTTTAAAAAAGGTACGACCGAGCACCAGATCATTGAGAGAATGCTTGAGCGCTTCGAAAAAGTGTGGGATGAGAGTTGGGATGCAAAGGTCAAGCAGCATACGCTAACGAAGCATCAGGCTGTTACGCTGGCATCGATTGTAGAGCGCGAAGTACGATCAGATGATGAACGCCAGAAAGTAGCCGGTGTGTATTACAATCGAATTGCTCAGCAGATGCCGCTGCAGGCAGATGCTACCGTGCAATATTTATTCGATAAACAAAAGGAACGTGTGATGCATAGTGATCTACAGCAGGATAGCCCATACAATACGTACAAAGTAAAGGGACTTCCGCCAGGGCCGATTGCAAGCCCGGGAGAAGCTGCGCTGCACGCGGTTGCCAATGCTGAGAAGCATGACTATTTGTTCTATGTAACGAAGAAGGATGGAACCGGACAGCATTATTTTGCGGCGACCTATCAAGATCATTTGAAAAACATCAATAAGAGCAAGACGAATCAAAAATAGATTTTGCACTATGAGTGTGCTATTATAGAGAAGTTTATGAGAAAATAACGAGGTGTAAATAAAATGATAACCTCAGACCATATTGTACGTTATATGGAGTCGCTAGTCCCTGCGCGTTCTGAGCTGCTTTCGCGGATGGAGCGGGAGGCGGAAGCGGAACATATTCCGATCATTCAGCTTCCGAGCGCTCAGCTGCTTCGCTTCGTAGTTGCGATGCATAAGCCGAAGCGGATTCTAGAGGTAGGCATGGCCATCGGCTACTCTACGATCTGGCTTGCTGAGGCAGCGCCCGATGCGCATATTACATCAATTGAGATTTCAGAAGAGATGGTTGCGCGTGCGAGACGCAATTTTGTGGAAGCGGGTGTAAGCGACCGGATTACGGTACTGCATCAGGATGCACGAGACGGCTTAGCCGGAGAGTATACATTTGACTGTATATTTTTGGATGCAGCCAAAGGTCAGTACCATGTGTTCTTTGAGCAATATGCTCCATATCTTGCAGAGGGCGGGCTGTTAATTTGTGATAATGTGTTTTTTCGCGGCATGGTGGCCGAAGAGGACATACCAAAGAACAAGCGCAGCATGATTGTGAAGCTGCGCGCGTTCAATCAATTTTTAGCGGAACATCCGGCGTTTGAGACATCGTTTGTCTCGATCGGCGACGGACTGGCGTTATGTGTAAAACGGAGGGAAGTAACGTGAAAAAACCGGAATTGCTCTGTACGGCTGCTGATTTAGATGAGCTGGTGCAGGTTATCGAAGCCGGAGCCGATGCGATAAGCATCGGACATGAACAATACGGTCTGCGAGTGGCGGGTAACTTTGAATTGGACGAGATCCGCCAGGCGGTAGAATTGGCGCACGCACGAGGTGCCAAAGTATATGTATCAGTAAATGCGCTGTTTCATAATGATGATCTCAAGGGTCTTCCTGCGTATCTAAAGGCGCTTGAAGCCGCGGAAGTAGATGGGATTGTATTTGGTGATACAGCCGTTGTTATGGCCGCGCGTCAGATTGATTTGCAGGTACCGCTGCATTGGAATGCAGAAGTACTCACAACCAATTACGAAACGATTAATTATTGGGGCAGAAAAGGCGCGACACGCGCTTTTGTCGCCCGTGAGCTGAATATGGATGCGATTGTGGAAATCAAGGAGAATGCAGAGGTAGAAATTCAGGTACAAGTGCATGGCATCACATGTATTTTCCATTCTCGCCGTGACCTTGTGACAAACTATGAGAAATTTACAGACAAAGAAGCAGTACCTGCAAGCATGGATCGTAAGCTGTTCATAACGGAAGAGAAACGAGAAGATCTCCAGTATCCGATCTTTGAAGACCGCAATGGCACACATATTATGAGTGCGGAAGATATCTGTATTCTAGAATATCTAGATGAGCTGATGGATGCAGAGATTGACAGCTTTAAAATCGAAGGCATCATGAAGGATAGCGAGTACAATACAAAAGTAGTGGCCATTTATCGTCGGGCTATTGATGCATATGCTGAGAACCCGGATGAGTTCCAAGAGATTGTAGGGGGATTGCGACAAGAGCTTGACGCTATCCAGCCTTCTTCTCGCGAACTGACCACTGGTTTCTTCTTTAAAGAGCAAGTTTATTAATGAGGTGATTTATTATGACGGAGACAAACGTCATTTCGAATAAGAAGATCATAACACCGCGCGGCCCGCTGCTGCAGAAGCCGGAAGTTCTCGCTCCTGCAGGGAATCTTGAGAAGCTAAAATTCGCCGTTCGTTACGGTGCGGATGCGGTGTATATCGGAGGACAAAGTTTGGGCCTGCGTGCCAATGCGGATAATTTTTCATTTGATGAGATGAAGGAAGCGACCGAATTTGCTCATGCGCATGGTTCCAAAGTATTTGTGGCCACGAACATTATTGCCCATAATGAAGACTTGCACCAAGTGGATGACTTCATGCGCAATCTGTATCGCTCTGGAATCGATGCCATTATTGTTGCGGACCCGGCGCTTATCGAACGAACGAAGCAGGCGGCACCGGACTTAGAGCTGCATCTAAGCACCCAGGCTTCCACAACAAACTGGCAGACTGTTCAATTCTGGAAAGAAGAAGGGGTAAGCCGTGTTGTGCTTGCGCGTGAAGTATCCGTACGTGAGATACGTGAAATCAAAAAGCATGTAGATATTGAGATTGAAGCGTTTATCCACGGAGCGATGTGCATCTCATATTCTGGACGCTGTGTGCTATCCAATCACTTTACTGCTCGTGACTCCAACCGCGGCGGATGTTCGCAATCCTGTCGCTGGCAGTACGATATGTTTGAAGAACTGCCGCAGAGCGAGGGATCGCTTGAGCAGATCGGCAAAAAATCACTCCCTATGTTCGGTGAGCAGGACCCGCAGTTTACGATGAGCTCCAAAGATATGTGCATGCTTGGCTTCCTACCGGATATGATTGAAGCAGGTGTGGACAGCTTCAAAATCGAAGGACGCATGAAAAGCATTCACTATGTTGCAACAGTAACCAATCAGTACCGTCGTGCGATTGATGCTTATTTTGCGGACCCTGAGAATTATAAGCTGAATCCAGAATGGATGGAAGAAATCCGCAAAGCGTCTCACCGTTCATTGACGACTGGATTTTTCTACGGTGTACCGACAGAGCAGGATCAGCTATACGGTGAAAATGAAGATATGCCGGAATATAATTTTGCCGGTCTGGTACTTGATTATGATGAAGCGTCCCGCATTGCAACACTCCAGCAGCGCAATAAGTTTAGCATAGGTGATACGGTTGAATTCTTCGGCCCGACGATTTCACGTTTTGCACAGACCGTAACGGAGATGTGGAACGAAAAAGACGAACCGATTATGTCTGCACCGCATGCGATGCAGATTGTGAAAGTGCGCATGGATCATCCGGTTGCAACTCATGATATGATGCGTAAGGAGAAAAAATAATCGATGACAGCACCCATTATTATTGGCGTGGCAGGTGGTACCGGCTCGGGCAAGACGACGGTAGCCCGTGAGATTTACCGCCAGTTTGAGAATATGAGCGTTGTCATGATAGAACAGGATGCTTATTACAAAGACCAATCCCATTTAACAATGGCAGAGAGGGTACAGACAAATTATGACCATCCGCTTGCGTTTGATAATGATCTTCTGATCGAACAGTTGGATAGTTTGCGTGCTCATAAAGCAGTCAAAAAGCCTGTGTATGATTATACATTGCATACTCGTTCAGCAGATACGGTATACGTCGAGCCTAAAGATGTCATCATTCTCGAAGGCATTCTCATTCTTGAAGATGCGAGGTTGCGTGACCGGATGGATATTAAAGTGTTCGTTGATACAGATGCTGATGTGCGGATCATCCGTCGGATGCTGCGCGACATCGCGGACCGCGGACGTACGATTGAGTCGGTTGTCGAGCAGTATTTAACCGTTGTGCGGCCGATGCATATGCAGTTTATCGAGCCAACCAAGCGTTATGCTGATATTATTGTTCCGGAAGGCGGACAGAATCGCGTAGCGATAGATTTGCTTACTACGAAAATTAACACCGTTCTACAGTCGCTGTAACTACAAGCGCCAGTCTCTTTATTCGGGGCTGGCGCTTATATGTTTATCCCCTTTTGTTCAAGGAAAGACTGAAAAAATAGTCGATTACTTGGAAGGGGCGTGCGTGATGCCGCAAAATCGAAAGAAGCGCCGGATGTTTGTCGTTCTCTTGCTGTTCACGTTTTTGTATACAGGAATGATTACGCGTCTTGCCTGGATTCAGGTTATTGATACGCGTTCTTTTTCACCACATAAAGTAGATCTAATCGAACGCTCTGTAGCACAGCGAAGGGAGAAGATTGTGCTTGATACCGGGCGTGGGATGATATATGACCGAAACGGTGTACCGCTAACCGGGGAGGAACAAACGGGCTTAGCGATTTTTCCTCTGGTTCGTTATTCGCTTGGTGATAACGAAAAAATAGGTAGACTAAGTGAGATACTGGGTATTACAAAAGAGGAAACCCACCACTTGCTTGAAAATGCAAAACAAGCCGGGTTCTGGCGAGATAGGAACGGAGAAGTGGTCGCTCTGCATGAAGATCAGACGCGTCAGATTGAGGGGTTAAAAATTGCCGGCGTCGTTGCGCTCCCAGTAACCACACGTTACCCGAAGAGTGGGCTGGCTCGCCATATTGTAGGCTTTATTGGACAAAATGCAAAGCTGATCGAAGAGAAGTATCGGGATGATCTTGATGCCGGATTGCTTCGTTCCACAAGCAAGGTGGGCGTGCTGGGTCTTGAGCGGTCCTTTCAGCCATTTCTCTCCGGTGTAGGAGAAAAATCCGTGTCTTATTTCGTAGATGGCCGCGGAAATCCGCTGAATGGACTTGACGTACGGCTTCATGAAGCGGAAAATTCTTTTTATCCCCTTACGTTAATGACGACGATTGATGCCAGTATACAGGCACAAATAGAAGCGGCATTTGACGAACATGCTATAAAAAAAGGTGCAGCGGTTGTATTAGATGTCGCATCACGTGACGTGTTATCGATGGTATCGCGCCCTAATCTTGCACGAGAACACTCAGATGCTACTTCTACTAGCTGGAAGAATCGGGCGATTAAACAGGCAGTACCAGGTTCTATCTTTAAAATTGTAGTAGCAGCGGCAGCGCTTGAAGAGGGAGTGGTAAAGCCGGACGATCGTTTTACCTGCCAAGGAAAGCTGGGCAAATACGGCTTTTCCTGCTGGAAAGAAGGTGGACATGGGGAGGTTACGTTTGAGGAAGCATTCGCGGAGTCATGCAATATTACCTTTGCTGAGGTAGCCAAAAAAGTCGGCGCGCAAAAGCTGCAGGAATATGCGGTACAAATGGGTTTAAATCAGCAAATCGGATGGGAGAAATACCCTTTTTATAAGTTGGGTACTTTTAGACAATTGGATGGCGAAGAAAAAGGACGCGTGTTTGCTCATAATCTCCCGAAGAATGATGAAGGCATTTTGATTCAGACAGGTATTGGGCAGCGGGACGTGCAATTAACCCCGCTTCAAGCAGCGAATATGGCGGCAGTAATTGCAGGAGATGGCCGTAAACAAAAGGTACGTGCCGTCCAGTCTATTAATTATCAGAACGGAACGACGTTTTACCGCTTTGAAGACCGTCCGCTTGACGGTGCTGATATTTCGCCTGTAACAGCACAGATACTGCGTAGATTTATGGAAGATGTAGTGGAAGACGGTACAGCAATGATGTTAAAAGACCTGCCATGGAAGGCGGCAGGTAAAAGCGGGACTGCACAGACGGTTGTTGATGCAAAACCTCGGAACAATCAATGGTTTGTCGGTTATATTCCACGCGAGAAGCCGCGTTACGCGATTGCCGTGCTTATAGAGGATGCGCCGACGTCAGGGGTAAATCAAGCAACACAATTATTCGGAACCTTTGTTAGAAAGCTTGCTGAAGCGGAGAAAGCGAAGACTGCAGTCGATAAAAAAATTATCAAGTAAGTTTATAGAGAGCAGATCATAAAGGGAGAGGTGAGGAGTATTTTATATCAGCTTTTTCATAGATTTCGACCATCTAGCAAAATTGGTACCATTCTTCTAGCCGGGTTTATTCTTTCATTATTGCTGCTGTTTGTTTCGGCAATGATTATTGATGAGGTTCTAGAGAAGGAAATTGATTGGTTTGACCGGGCCGCTTATGATTTGTTTCATCGTCTTCATAGCGACTCGTTTACGGCAGATGTTATTTTCTTAACGGATATGGGTGCAGCTCCCGCGCTTATCGTTATTTTTGCTTTGGTTGCGGGCATCTTGATTTGGCACAGACAGCGTATTGAAGTGCTGATGTTAGCATTGGCGCTTGGTGGTGGAGGCTTGTTTAATTATGGTCTGAAAATGCTGTTCCGCCGCGACCGTCCGAGCTTTGAGCATTTAGTTACCGCAGAAGGCTATAGCTTTCCGAGCGGGCATGCGATGGTCTCCTTTATCTTTTATGGCATGCTTGCCTATTTAGCTTGGTATTATCTCAGAAAGCGCGGTATGTGGCGTTGGGTTGCGCCAATATGTCTTGTGGTCTTTGCCATTGCCATTGGTTGCAGTCGCATCTATCTTGGTGTGCACTATGCAAGTGATGTGATCGCAGGGTTTACGATTGGCGGTGTTTGGCTGACAGCTTGTATTATCGGTCTGCATCTGCTGCATTGGTATTTTGGGAAGCAGAAGAAAGCGATATGATGCTTACCCGGTATGTTTCGTGTGGAATTCACAAGTGATATGATTTTTCATTGTAGTTTTTGCTATAATGGTGGATGATAGCAGAATGAAGTACATATTTAATGCAACGATAAGGAGTTGACGAATTGTGAGTGAAGCAGTAAGCACACTCGAGGGCTGGTATGCCCTGCACGATTTCCGTTCTATCGACTGGACTGCATGGACAAGCGCACCGGAAGCGGAGCGCAAGCAAGCATTAGAAGAACTGCATGGATTTATGAATAAGTGGGCTGATGTAGAAGCAAATAAGCAGGGAAGCAGCACTGTCTTTACCGTTGTTGGACATAAAGCTGATATTGCCTTTATGCACCTGCGCCCGACGTTAGAAGAGCTTGAAGCGGTGGAAACTGAATTCAATAAGACATTGTTTGCGATGTATACACTGCAAGATTATTCGTATGTTTCTGTTGTGGAGCTGAGCAGCTACATGTCACAGGCTGAGAATCCAGAAGAAGATCCAGCCATTCAGGCACGCTTAAAGCCGGCTCTGCCGAAGACAAAGCATGTATGCTTCTATCCGATGAATAAGAAGCGTGAAGGTAATGATAACTGGTACATGCTGTCGATGGAAGAGCGTCGCGGTATGATGCGCAGCCACGGAATGATTGGCCGCAGCTATGCAGGACGGGTGACACAGATTATCACAGGTTCTGTTGGCTTTGACGATTGGGAATGGGGCGTTACATTATTCGCTGATGATCCGGTTGTGTTCAAAAAGCTCGTATATGAGATGCGTTTTGATGAAGCGAGTGCACGCTTCGGTGAATTCGGTACATTTATTGTCGGCAATCGCTTGAGCGAAGAACGTATTGATCAGTATTTTGCCCTATAGATGTATAGTGGTTTGTATAGAAAAGAGGAGCCAGATCCGGCTCCTCTTTTTTGTTGAGTACGTTTATTGGTAGATAAGGTATTGCTTTCGCTCTTGTTTAAATTTGGAAAGCTGCAAAGCATATTTGGCTTCGATTTGTTGTGGGCTGAGGCCTTGGGATAGATAAAGTCCGATTTTGTTCGTACCCATAATCTTATCGAACATAACGATTGATTTACCGCTCTTCGGCACTTTGAACTTGTTCAGCGAACGGGCATAGGCTAGAGCATAGATGCCCGTTTTTGCAGGATTGAATGTACGGTAATTTGTAATTTTTAGCCGAACTCCGCCTGCAGATCCGCGCTTCTCGGGAAGGAAGGTAACGCCTGGCAGCTTTGCTTTATTTAGTAGAGCAGCGTATTTTTGTGAATTGATTCCTTTGCCACCGATCCACGTAAATGCATCAGCTTGGAAAATTCCGGTTCCTTCGCCAAGTCCGGTGGCATTATAGCCGAATACAGATTGAAGATTGGGCATAAGCGGAGAACTCTGCACCCAACGTAATCCGGTATCCTGATAAATCATGCTTCGCGTATAGCCTTCCATTGGAATCACATGCAGCTTGGCACCGATAAGCCGGTTAAAGAATTGTGCCAACTCGCCTGCTGTCATGCCATGGGTCATCGGCAGGTTGTCTACCCCAACAAACGTTTTATATTTGTCTTCAAGTACAGGCCCGTCCACAATAAGTCCGCCCAGTGGATTTGGTCGATCCAATACAATGATAGGTTTTTGATTTTGCTTAGCCGCTTTCATAGCGTAATTCAAGGTGGACATATACGTATAGGACCTGGCACCGATATCCTGCATGTCAAAGACCAGTACATCGATGTTTGCAAGCATGCTTGCAGAGGGCATTCTAGTCTTGCCGTACAGGCTGTAAATCGGAATATGTAGGGTTGGGTGCATGCTTGACTCTACATACGCTCCAGCTTTAGCTTTGCCATCAATGCCATGCTCCGGGCTGTACAGCGCAGTCAATGAAGCATTCGGATATGTCGAGAGTACTGTGATGGTGCTGATACCTTTGCTGTTAACGCCGGTCTGATTCGTAATCAATCCCACTCGCTTGCCATCAAGTAATGAGGCGTATTTTTCGAGAAACACTTCGTTTCCTAAGCGGAATTCGCTCGCCTTTGCCTGATTAGGCAGAATAGAGGTGCCAATCGCCAGCAGAAAGGCGAATAAGAGCAGTGTGATTCTTTTCATCTTCTTCTCTCCCTTGTTGCAGCAAACAAAACAGGTAGGCAGTTAGGGTTACATGTCTGTCTCGTTTCCTTACGATTTTCTTCTATATAAATGGACGCAGGAGTAGAGAGATAGTTTTGTATAAATACCTCTTTTTTTTCCATGTTTTTTCTCCGATATAATACAATATACATACGTACATAAGGCATCTTTTTATCATATAGAGGGTGAAAAGAAATAGGGGGAGAACATGAATAAGAAAAAAATGATCGCAGGCTTCATGGTGGTGTCCCTAGGTTGTTCTATATTCGGGACCATTGCACCAAACACATTTTCTAAAGCGGTAGTTTATGCGGCTGCTATGGACGAGGTACATGATTTACGGTTTACCCGTTTAACGGATACGGCGGCGGAATTCCAATGGCGGGGTACAGCGGACACAGTACGTGTGGAGATTAAAAAGCGCAGCAATAATGAGATTATATACAACAAAGAAGTTACAAATCGTAACGTGTCTGTCTCTGGATTAAAATCTGATACAGAGTATGAGGTGTATTTTGGCGGGGAATCAGTGGCTATATTCCGGACACGTGGAGATCGTTATAATGACTATCGATACAATCGCTATTACTATGACGATTATTATTATGATGATCGCTATTACTATGAGGATGGATATTATTACAATGGGCGCTGGTATTATTATGACGATAGAGATGATAATTACAGATACGTCCGCAATTTTACGATTGACGATAAAGATGATACATCAGTCGAGATGTCCTGGAGCGGGACGTCTAGTAACGTATATGTAGAGGTAAAACCGAATAACAGCGGATACACAAAAGGCAAGTGGGCGAATCGAAGCGCTACCTTTACCGATCTTTCGACAGACACACAATACTCTGTCTATATTGACGGACGCTATATGACTGCATTTCGGACGGAAACGACAAGCAAAGCGTCCGATGTTTCCATTAATAAAAACACGGCAAACCGCTCTGTAGAAGTTACATGGAAAGGAACAAGCGGTTCGGTTAAAGCGGTAATCAAGCGTGGGGATAGCCAGGTAGAAGAGAAGTGGACAAGTGAGAAAAGAGTGAGCTTTTATAACTTGGATTACAATCGGACGTACTCCTTATATATCGACAATAAATATATTCAAACGTTCTCACTAACGCATTCTGATACGCCATCTTCAGTCTGGCTGCCGACTGTATATCCACCGGCTCCTTCCTACAATCCAAGTATAGCGGCGTCATTTTCCGATGTGCAGGGACACTGGGCGCAATCTGCAATTGAACGACTTGCTTCCTATGGTGTTGTGCAGGGGTTTAGCGATGGTACGTTTCTTCCTAGAAAACAGGTGAGTAGAGAAGAATTTACAGTAATGCTCGTCTCCGCTCTTAAAATTCCTGTTGATACTGGAACTACGGGCTTTAGAGATATAGCGGCGACGCATTGGTCCGCTCCGTATATTGCTGCTGCCGTACAGAACCGGATTGTTTATCCTAATGAGTATTATGGGCAGCGTTTTATCGGACAGCAAGCCATTACGAGGGAGGATGCTGCCATTATGGTTGCACGTGCCTTAAAGCTTACGCCTGATAAGGAAGGTCTATTTTTCAGTGATACTGATTCCATTAAAAATCCGGGATTAGTAGGCGCTGTAGTGAAAGAAGGAATCATGTCAGGACTCCCAAATGGCCGCTTTGATCCGAAGGGAAGTCTTACTCGTGCTGCGGCTGCTGTCATGCTCAATGAATTTTATCACCCATATTAATGTAGAGAAGCTGGGAAATCCCAGCTTTTTTGCGTAAATGGTTGAGTTTTTGGTATATACTTAGGTAGAAAAAGAAACTTTTTTTACATGGCTTCGTTTATAATAACAAAGCTAAAATAGGATATTTGGTTCACATCTCATACAGCAGCGCAACAGTTATTTGTACTTTTATATAGGAGGCGACATGTATGGATACCTCATCGAACAATCGCTTGACTTCAGACCCGCTTTCATTGACTGAGACGCCGGTGCAGAAGCTAGAGAGCACAGATATTACGAAGCTGCCGGAAGAAGATCAGAAGAGGATTCAAGAGATCGCTAAACAGATCGAAGTAAAAGACAGCGGATCGATTCTCCAATATGGTGTAGGGTTGCAGGGAGAGATTTCCCGCTTTTCTGATACGGTGCTTGATCACGTACGTGCCAAGGATAGCGGTGAAGTCGGACAGGCTTTGACTGAATTGATGCTTAAGGTAAAAGAAGTGGACACGGATACGCTCTCAGGCAAGAAAGGAAGCTTCCTATCCAAGGTTCCTGTGCTCGGTTCTTTTATGAAGTCGGGTAAAAAATTCTTGGCGCAATATGAAAAAATGGGTACACAAATCGAGTCCATTACACGGCAATTGGATAAGGCGAATATTCAACTGCTGAAGGATGTTTCTCTATTGGACACGTTATATGAGAAAAATCGGGAATTCGTGCATCAGCTTGACTTATATATTGCGGCAGGACAGATGAAGCTTGCGGAACTGGAAAGAGAGGTGCTGCCCAAGCTACAGCGAAAGGCGGAGATGTCGCAGGACCCTGCGGATGTACAGGAACTCAATGATATGGGGCAGCTTATTAATCGCCTGGAGAAAAAGATCCATGATCTGGTACTGACCCGTACGGTAACGATACAATCGGCTCCGCAAATCCGGCTTGTACAGAACAACAATCAGGTGCTTGTCGAGAAAATCCAGTCGTCCATCCTTACGACGGTCCCGCTTTGGAAAAACCAATTAGTCATCGCGATTAGCTTGCACCGTCAGAAGCAGGCACTAGAAGTACAGAAGCGTGTGGCGGATACGACGAATGAACTGCTGCTGAAGAATTCGGAGCTGCTTAAGACGAACTCCATTGGTATCGCTAAAGAGAATGAGCGGGGGATTGTAGATGTAGGTACGTTGAAGAAGACGCAAGCGAACCTGGTGGAGACACTTGAAGAGACGCTCGCCATTCAGCAGCAGGGACGTGAGAAGCGTCGGCTTGCTGAAACTGAGATTGATAAGATGCAGCAAGAGCTTAAGGATAAGCTCACTGCACTTGCCATGCAGCGTCAAAGCCGTTAGAAGTGAGAGCGCAGAGCAACCTGCGCTCTTTTTGTATGAACATGCTTGATTTATGCAAGCGTAGTAACTCGCACGAATGGCCAGATTACTACCTTTTTCTTTTTAGCATAATGCAGGATGGGCTGATCCTTCGCTAAAGGAAAGCGTAGGGGTGCAAGCATGGAACTATGGACAATATCTGCACCAGCATGCTGTAGCTCCCAAGGCGTATGATGGATATCTCCTCTGTATATATAGCGGTCGTCGTACGTATAGAGACAATACCGCTCGGTTAGCCACTGTTCCATAGAACCGGGAGAAGCGTAGAATACATCTGATGTTGGTGTATAGTGTGCTCGAAAAGAAGCTGGATAAGAAGGTCGATGTATGCGATGGCTATGGTAGATGATCTCCTTTGCGGTTAGCCTTACATCAATACGCGCTCGATAATAAGGAAGAGACAATAGCTTTCTTGCAGCAATGACAGCGAGCAGGTGGGCAGCATCCAAGCTAAAGAAAAAAACACCGGGTTTGCCATCGTAGGTGACATAGGTTCGTACATTAATCTCTGGAAAACTGCTGGTGCCGGGAATAGGAGGAAGGCCGCGCAAGCGAATATGACTCATATCGAAGGGAACGATACCGACCCAGGCGAATCCGTCAAGTGTGTCCACATGCAAGGGAGAAGGAATGAACTCTTTAATATATGACACAGAGACCGGCCAATGGGCAAATAAAAGATGATTCCATGTTTGCGTCATAACCCACGGTTTGGTGGGCAGCGAAAATGGGCGATGCTGGGTTACATGCAGGATGTCCAAGTTGGTTCCTCCTTCGAATTCCATCGGCAACTATGCCGACAATTCATGTTTAATTATCGAAACATTCGGGTAGTAAATAACTAGACAACCCATCCCCACGCGGCCGTCCCTCACCCAGGGCGGCCGTATTTTTTTATGATGATTATTCTGCAAACCGTTTCATCTGATCGTAATTCATTGGACCTACACGCTTTTCTACAATTCTTCCCTGTTCATTAAGCAGATAGCTTGTCGGAAACGTATGAGCTTCAAATAGAGAAGAAACCTCCCCCTTCACATCGAGCGGAATAGAAAAAGTAAGACCGTAGTCTTGCACAAAATTTTGCACACTGTCAGTACTCGTCTCAGTTTTTGTTACGTTGACTGCCACGACCTCAATACCTTGGTTTTGATATGTCTGATAAAATTTCTGCATATCCGGCATTTCAGCACGGCATGGTGGACACCAGGTTGCCCAGAAATTAAGCAGTACCTTCTTACCGCGTAGCTGTGTTAGCTCTAGCGTCTGTCCATCCAGTGTGGTAAGGGTGAAGTTCGGAGCGATGTCTCCTTTTTTAAGACCTACCGTAGTACCTGCTTGTGTATCCTGTATCGAAGCTGATTGCCCAACCCGCTCATAGATTCCGAAGCTTATAAGCGAAAGCAGCACCGCTGCAACAGCAATGGTTTTCATACGCTCCATGCGCTCCTTAGGTGAGCGGGCTTGTTTGAATCTGTGATCCCCCCAGACAAAAAGACCAAGAAAAAATACGCTATAAGCAAGATGGATGATACGTTGCTCTCCTGTATATAGAGCCAGCAGCATTTGATAAGCGGCAACTGCTGTTGTAATACCAGCAAAAAGGCTATATGCATAAAGAATAGGCGCAATTCCTGACTTTCGTATATGACGGAAAAAATAGAACAGCACGGCAAGTACTGCTATCCATACCCCTTTTTGTCCTCCATTAAAATATAGTAAGCCAAGGGGGTTGGAGAGAAGGATTGTGGGATCGAAAAGAACATGGCTGAATTTCCAAGTAAGAATTGCGATCATGAGCGCATTTATGAATGCATCCATTATGATTTTTCGTGCTTCCCCTGTGTTTTTAAGACGGAAGTGTAGCAATAAAAAGCCGGTGCCTCCGGATAAAAAAAGAAGCAACCATGACCATTGCAACAAAAAAGGCCCAATCTGTAATGTATCCAAGCTGATCCTCCTTTTCCTTAGTGAAATCCTGCTCGCCCTCTTTTCATGTCGGGGCTATGGCTCAGTAGCCATGATGGTTTTGTATAGTAATTCGCTTTGTTATACCCTTGTCGGTATTATCAGTATATCATTCCTTTCATCATGAGCAAATTTGACTTTCTATGTAAAGTTTTATATACTATGGGAACAGTTTGAGAAACATAAACCTCCATATTGTGTGAAACCTTTTCCCTCCAAACGTGAAATTCTAATCTTTATCATGTCTCATCTCACGATTTCCACGTATAAGCTCATAGGAAAATGACGATAATGATTACTGGCTGTTATTTTATGAACGCAATTCACACTGGCACGGTCATCGGAGCCGTAAGGATGGAAGAGAGGTAGGGCTTTCGTTGTTTTGGGGTTTCAAAAATTTTAGCATGTATGTTTTGGTTTGATTGCTAACTTAACACTAATATCACTATTGAAGTTCATAATTCACATATCACTAAGAATTATTGCTTCCGTTACCAATATTCTTCGTGATATGTGAATTTTTTATTTGCTCAGTAAATAGAAGTGACATATTAAAATGATTCTGGAGGTTTTTTATATGCAAACAACAGGAACTGTTAAGTGGTTTAATGCGGAAAAGGGATTCGGATTCATCGAAGTTGCAGAAGGCAACGATGTTTTCGTTCATTTCAGCGCAATTACAGGTGATGGTTTTAAATCTTTGGATGAAGGTCAACGCGTTCAATTCACAATCGTGCAAGGAAATCGCGGCCCTCAAGCTGAAAACGTTGTAAAACTGTAATTCAATACTGAATTATACACAGAACCTGACCGTTTATATGGTCAGGTTTTTTGTTATTTATCCACATATGCTGCTTTCCTCTGTATTCTTTCGTATAAAGGATAGGATTTCTGTGAATAGTGTGAGTAAGTCTGTGGATAAACGAATGTCTGTTCTGGTTTTTCTGAGGAGAAGAGGTGGAATAAGAGTAGTATCCACATCGATTCAAGTAAAAAAAAGTATCATGCAGGATATAGAATGATCTAGTTTATCGGGGGGACGTACGTATGGAACAGCAACAATTCATTGCATCGCTTCGGACTGCTGCGATAGAGGCACAGAAGTATTCCGGTATTCCCGCTTCCCTAATCATAGCTCAGGCAATTTTGGAGTCTGGCTGGGGGCGATCTAAGCTGACAAGAGAGGCCAAAAATCTATTTGGTATTAAAGGAACGGGTCCGGCAGGTACATATCATATTGAATCAGCCGAGTATCAGCACGGGCAGCGATATATGAAGACATCCGGGTTTCGAAAGTATAATCATTTTAGTGAATCGATTCGGGATCATACCGAGCTTCTCCTAAAGCCCAGATACGCTAAAGTGGTTGGTAGGAATTGGCGTGAAGCGTGTGTGGAAGTCTGGAGGGCAGGATATGCGACAGATCCGAAATATCCAGAAAAGCTGATGAAGATCATTGAGCAATATAAGCTGTATGAGTATGATAAAGGAGTATCGTTGTTCGAAGAAATAACAGATACGCTTACACAAAGTGTGCTGTCAAAGATCGGTTTTTCATCGGGGAAGGCGAAGAAAGAAGAGAATAGGAAAGGGAGAGGTTTAGGGCAGGAGGATGCGCGCAAGATCATTCGCTATCTACAGGATGCGTGGCATGCAGCCACAACACCGGAAGAAAAGAGAGAGATCGGTCGTCTGGCGGATCAGGTACGAGTATCAGCAGGGATGAAAAAGATGAATAGTTAATAAAAAATGAATATATAAAAAGCCGACATTACAATTGATGTCGGCTTTTTATATGAGCTTATTATTCCACAACTCGGGTATTCAAAATTCTGGAATGAATATTGAGAATCTCTTCTCCATACCCTTTTCCGGGAACGGCCCATCTCCCGTTCAAATTCTGCCAATTTGGCGCAATGCCCCTTGCCACATATTTAAATCGCGGATCGACCAGCTTCTCATTCGCTGGCAGCTTGTCCTTGCTGGCATACGCATATAAATGCTGAATATGTGCGCGTACGCCCTCTTCGGGTGTTTTGAAATAGTTTCCTCTGTTCGTTTTACTATTTCCTACGGCACCGATTCCCGCATAGTTATACTGGTTGGCCTTTACGATTCCGCCAAAACGATGGTAACCGGTTTCTTTAAGCATCTGGCAAAAAGCGATATCTCCTCGTATTCCGTATGTATTCCCAATCTTTATGTACAATGCAGGCAGTTCTGCGGGAAAGAATGGATTTACAGAGCGGGCATAGGCAAGCATTTGTTCTTCTGTTGCTATGGATGCGCCGAGAATCGGCTGCTTTCCTTTCAACTGTGGAACGGATGGAGAGAGAGAAGTGTGAGTGGGTGTGATGGTTTGAGCGGCTACGCTATATTGATTAGAAGTGGTCAGAACTCCTCCTGTGTACACAAGGCCGAAAACGACAGCTGTGAATGTGATTTTTTTAAACATATTTTTTTCGTACAATACCTAGTAAAGACAAACGGTTGTACTCCTTCCTCCTTTGGCTGCTAAGAGTCTTGTATTCTACCATTTAATTAGACTCGCTTCTCTATCTTTAGTTTCACTATTATCCTATCTTTTGTTTTATATTTTTTAAAAATAGACAAAGTAGCAGCAGAATTAATCGGTTTTATTGTTGAAAATATGAAGCTGCGATAAAGTTTATAGGTCTATAAGCACTTAAAAATATGTGCTGTTATATATTTCTACATAAAGAGAAAGAGGAATGCACTTTCATTCCTCTTTCTCTTTGCTATCTTATGAACAAGTAATGGATACAGAACTATACCATGATTTTGCAAATGTCGTTGGTAAATTCGACCGGATCTTGAATTGGCAATCCTTCAATTAAAAGCGCCTGGTTATACAGTACGTTCGTGTATAGGCTTGCTTTTTCCTTATCTTTTTCAAATGCATTCTTTAATGCTGCAAATACTTCATGATGTGCATTAATTTCTAGAATTTTTTCTGCGTTGATATTTTGGCTGCCAGGCATGGCCTTTAATATTTTTTCCATTTCTATGGTGACTTCACCATCAGTGGATAAGCATACCGGATGGGTCTTTAATCTTTTCGATACGCGGACATCCTTTACCTTGCCTGATAGTATGGTTTTCATGTGCTCGAGAAGGTCCTTATTTTCACTGGCTTCTGCGTCCGCATTTTCGTTTTCTTCCATTTCAATGCCTAAATCACCGCTGGATACAGATTTGAATTCTTTATCTTTATAAGTCATGATCATTTTGATTGCGAATTCATCAATATCTTCCGTGAAATATAAAATTTCATATCCCTTCTCTGTAAGCAGCTCTGTTTGCGGTAATTTTTCAATTCGTTCATATGTTTCTCCGGACGCATAATAGATGTACTTTTGCTCTTCCGGCATTCTGGACACATACTCGTCTAGCGTTACCAACTTCTTCTCTTTGGAAGAGTAGAACAGCAGTAAGTCCTGTAATAACTCTTTATTGCTTCCATATTCGCTATACACACCGTATTTTAATTGTCTGCCGAATGAATTGTAGAATGCTTCATATTTCTCCCGCTCATCCTTTAACAGGCTTTGTAACTGGCTTTTGATTTTACTCTTAATATTCTTAGCGATTAGTTTTAACTGTCGATCGTGCTGCAGCATCTCCCTGGATATGTTAAGGGATAAATCTTCGGAATCCACCATACCCTTTACAAAGCTGAAATAGTCAGGAAGCAGATCCGAACATTTGCTCATAATGAGTACGCCGTTTGAATAGAGCTCTAACCCTTTTTCATATTCCTTTGTGTAGTAATCAAAAGGGATGTTTTCCGGGATGAATAAAATCGCATGATATCGAACCGCGCCATCCACATGAATATGAATATGCTTTAGCGGCTTGTCAAAGCCGTAGTGTTTTTCTAGGTAAAAGTTCTCGTAATCTTCAGCGGTAAGCTCGTTTTTATTCTTTCTCCAAATAGGAACCATGCTGTTGATGATTTGTTCTTCCTTATATTCTTCGAACTCTTCCTCGCTGCCTTCCTTCAGGCGCTGTCCTGTAACATCCATTTTGATTGGATAGCGAATAAAATCAGAGTATTTTTTGATGATGGCCCGCAGGCGGTACTCGTCGAGGAATTCATCATAATTCTCATCCTCGGTATTTTCCTTTATCTTCAAAATGATCTCTGTGCCAACGGTATCTTTCTCACAAGGAGTAATGGTATATCCGTCAGCTCCTGCGGATTCCCACCGGTAAGCCGTATCGCTTCGTAATGCTTTGCTGATCACAGTGACAACATCGGCTACCATAAAAGCTGAATAAAAGCCGACCCCGAATTGACCAATAATGTCATGTCCATCTTTTGCTTCATTTTCATTTTTAAATGCTAACGATCCACTTTTAGCGATTACACCAAGGTTATTTTCGAGCTCTTCCTTTGTCATGCCGATGCCGGTATCAGAAATGGTTACGATTCTATCTTCCTTATCAGCCGTCACCTTAATGTAATAGCTGTCCTTATCAAATTCCAGCGTATCATCGGTTAACGCTGTGTAATAAATTTTATCAATCGCATCGCTGGAGTTGGAAATTAACTCTCGTAGGAATATTTCTCGGTGCGAATAAATGGAGTTGATCATCATGTCCAGCAGTCTTTTAGATTCTGCCTTGAATTGTTGTTTTACCATCGTACGTTCTCCTTTCAATATAAAATGCATGAACATAGCGAGCAGAAGAGACGCTTCGGCTATGTCCTTGTGCTACATTCATAAGAAAATCTGATACATGATTAGCACTCGATTATAAGGAGTGCTAATCATTTAAATAGCATATCTATTGTTTTACGTCAATATATTTGAGAACCATTTACTTGGAATAAGGAAGAAACACGCTAGCAGCCTCTTGCATAATCAGAAAAGCAGCGCAAAAAAACAGGAGCATTTATGCCTTTCTAGATAATAAAAAAATAGCTCATCTTAAGGAACCGTACAGGCACAAGGTAGGCGGTACACTCATAGGCTGAAGATAAGGCGAAAATCATCTGGGGGTGACCGTAATGGCAGGTTTGCTGGCGGTAGTAACGATGTTTTTCAAGGATCTCATGCTGTTCGTTTCGTATATTAAGAACAACGCATTTCCACAACCATTAAGTGAAGAGGATGAGAACAAGTATTTGGAGCGGATGGCGGAGGGGGATAAGCATGCACGGAATATGCTGATTGAGCACAATCTTCGATTAGTTGCGCATATTGTTAAAAAGTTTGAGAATACCGGGGAAGACAGTGAAGATCTTATCTCCATCGGAACAATCGGACTCATTAAAGCAATCGAGAGTTATAAGAAAAACAAAGGCACCAAGCTGGCTACATATGCAGCACGTTGTATTGAAAATGAGATTTTAATGTCAATAGTGGTGCATGAAAGAAGAGCAAAATCCTGCTTGTTGAACAAAATACAACACGTGGTATAATAATAATACAATGCGGTAAACAATAAAAAAAGACCGCTCGGTGCTGGAACACCAAACGGTCGATGTACAAATAGACGGTTCCCCAAGGGAATCGGCTCAAAAGGTTTGTTTAAGAAATAGACCTCTCCTTCAGTTTCCGAGGCTCAAGGGGGTCTATTTATTTTTGTTTAGTGTCATGATAGCTACGATAACACCAACTAACGTTAGTAGCAATACACCGAAGTTAATTGCTAGGTTCAATGCTTCGTATGACACCATGAGGCTTCACCCCCTTTCGTCAGGGGATGAGCCGACCACCCTTGAGAGAGCCGTATCCAATTGTACGAGATGATTATAACATGAATATATATGATAGAAGAGAGGGTTATACACAGCCTTCTCTTTTTTATTTCGGCATTTGCAAGATTGTTATGTGAATAGTGTGGATAAACTGTGTGTAATAGGAATGTTTGTTCTGTTTTAACGATAAAAAAATTTAAGCCTATCAAGTTCAGCAATGTAGTTAGCTTCGATTCGATTATGGATATAGGCAAGCCGGTCGCAAGCATATTCATATGAGACATCGAACTTTGTTGCAAGCCGGGCCGGATGCCACTCATGCGGTTCCAATTGACACAGCATAAAGAAAGGCATCATCGCTAGATTGGTGAAACGCCTGGCGTCCATTTCGATAAAATCGCGCCATATTTTGGGCATCATACATTGGTCCCCTTCATGTTTTAAAATATGGCATAGTTCATGAAAGAATCGTTTCTTAATTTCAAATTTATTTAGATTAACTGGCATTAAGATAAAGCGTATCCCATCTTCTTCAACGCCGCGTGTCGGCCCGTAGGTAGGAAATAAGAAAATAGAAAAGGCTTTGGTCAGGTTCTGGATGCTCAAATCTTCAGGTGTTAAAATACCATTCTGTTTATATAGCTGTTCAATCCATGTTTCGGTTGGTCCCTGGTTATAGTATTCTAACATTTTGTTCTCTCCCTGATGGAAACGTATGTTTGATTTTTTGTGTAAAAAGAAGAGCCCGAGAAGGGCTTCATGTGATTATGCTGTTTGTTTATTCATCATTAATGTTTGTCTGTATTCTTGAGCTTCTGCTATTTTGGTGAATTCGACAACTCTATTATGATTTCGTTTAACAACATCTTCGATTTCTTTTAATGAAACACAGAAGTATTCTTTTCGTTCGTTTACTTTGTTAACTCGTTTATGGTGGAACGCTTTGTGTAGGGAGTTTTCCAAAGCAGGGGCATCATCGCTAAAAATCATTGCATGCACATCAAAAGTAAACGGGACGGAAGCATCACCTAGTTCTCTAACACGGTCCATTGGCTCCAATCGCCTAGTCATGCCTATTTTATAAACATTTTCACCAAATGAACCAATGTTTGAAATAATATACACATAGCCAGCTCGGGTATTCTGTTCTCGCTGATCAACGTTTTCCTTTTGTTTTTGAATAGTTGCTAATTGCTCCTCTAATTCTTTGATTTTAGCTTCTAAGTCAGATTTTTTATCATCGCTAGTATTAAGAAGCTGTTCTTGAGCCTTTGAAATTGCTTGTAGGAAGTGATTTTCTTCTTTCTGTATTTTTTCTTTTGCTTTTTCAATTTCCTTTAAAACTTTAGCTTCTTCACGCATACGTTCTTTAATCGCTTGCTGTTCTTCTTTTTCTTCCTGTTTTTTCTGTTCGTATTCATATTTTAAATAAAGTTCTACCAGTTTTAAATCTAAATAACCCCTGGTAATAGAAACTTGTTGCATATCAGTAAGTTTATTTAAGTCCTCGTATACTTTTTTGATACGTTTTTCACTGGCGTCAATATTGTTAAATTTAACCTTCATAATAATATTATCACATTCGTTATTAAAAGCCCTTAACGTTAACTTTATTGTATCTAGTATAAATTCTCGTCCCTTTTTCTTATCATTACCTATAGTCCACTCTAAAGAATGGTGCGTTGCGCTTTTTTCTTTTACCAATCGTTTTTGTTCTGTGCGAATATCGTCAAGCTTTGCTGAATAAAGTTCGGAGGATTCAAAATCATATTTTGGTTCATAAAATCCAAATGATTGCATTAGCGCCTCATCTTCTAGGACAATGACCTTTTGGTTAAGGTCAATAATCTGACTTGAAAGGTCTTGTTTTTTGTTTGTTAAGTCATCAATATAATTAATAAGTTGTTTCTTTGCGTCAATTAAATTTTCTATAGACGCAATATCCTTTAGTTCATGCAGCACGGTTTCTTTTTTTGTTGTTAAATCATTGAGTTGATGTTCTAATCGTTGTTTTGTCTCATTAAGATCGATGATAGGATGAAACTCTTTTAAGTCATTCATTAAAGATTCTTTCTTTTGGGATAACTGTTTGTATTCGTTTTCTACTTTTTCAATCTCTGCTCTCACCTTAATTAAATCGGGAATTCCACTTTCTTCCCACTGCTTCTGAGATTCATTTTTTTCTTTTGTACGCTGAACAATAAGGAAGATTGCTATAATCGGTGGAATTATTAAAATCCATAAAGCAAACAGTAGCCCTGTAACCCAGGGTGAGTGGTACCATTTTTCTTTATACATTTGTTGGGCTCCTCAATTTTTTCGCAATATAAATTCATATACTTTTACATTTATAGAAATATTTTCTGAGAACCGTAAAATAATGCCCTGCTTGTCCAATGGATAGGCAGGGTTATTGGCGTAACGACTTTTTCACCACATTCAAATCAAGTTCTGTGTCCGCAATGCGGCGGTTTACAAATCGTACACTTTCTCTTGTCTCGTCTAAAGATCGGAGAATAAGCTCATCGGCTTTGATGTTCTCGATGTGTTTACGATCAACGGAGTCCTTTAGTTCATCAAACCGTTGGTTCATCTCTGCTTTCAATTGCTTAACTTCGTTTCTGACTCCTTGCAACTCAGTAAGAATTTGCTTTAGCAATTCATTACTCATACCCAGCCACCCTTTTTGCCTTGTTTTTTCAACTTCTTAACCAAATCAAGGGCTTGTTTAGCTTCCTCGCGCATATGTTCGTGGAATGCTTTTTGTTCTTCAGGTGAAAGGTCTTCGAATCCTTCCAGACCATCGTAGAAGAAGAGGCTCATTTCTTTCTCGGATTTTTTTAGTGATGGGTCATCTGTACGTCCAAAGAGGTAATCAACAGATACTTCAAAGAAATCAGCTAGTTTTTGAAGAGTATCATAATCAGGTTGGCGCTTATCTGATTCATAACTGGAAAGTGTATTGTTTTTTACACCAATTTTTTCTGCGACGAATTTCTGAGCGTATCCATTCTTTTCGCGTAGGTACTTAAGACGTTCACCTATCGTCATTTTCGCCAACATTATCACCTCTTATTTCACCTCCTAATTTATCACATATTCACTATTAGAGAATATTTTTTCTCGAATAGAGAAATAAGCGCTTGTAATTCTCGAAACGAGAACGTATAATAAAAATATGAAGTTCACAAAACGAGAATAAAGGCGGTGAGTACATGAGTAAGGTTGTTGGGAAGATGATTAGGAAAATCCGGATTGAGAAAGGGATGACTCAAGTTCATCTTTCCAAGAAACTAGGCTATAAATCACCTTCTATTCTCAGTGAAATTGAATTAGGCAAGAAAGGTGTTGATGCAGACAAAGTACCTTTAATTGCTGAAATACTGGGTGTAGAAGTCACAGCGCTTTTTTTTGAGGAGGAAATTCTCAATTCGAGAACTAACTCAGCCTAACCCATGGAAGGAGGTGAGAGCATGAACATTGAGATGGTTGTTAAAGAAATTGTTGATTCAATCAAAAATAGCCTCGACCACCAAGCTGATGATGTGATTTTAAAGAAGAGTGTACAGTTGGCGGTCAAGAGAATTACGGCTAATCGTAAGGATTAATATCAACCTTTTTTAACGTTGTAAGCGTAATTTTAACTCCCGTCAACATACTGCGGTAACTCATGTATGCGATGAGGTTCATGAGAGCTTCTTTGTCGGTGTAACGCTCGCCAAAACTTTGCTCGACTTCTTCCATGAATTTATATGCTTCATTCTGAAATTGCGGAAATATTTCTGGATACAAATCTTCAGTAATTTTAGCAACTAGCGTATCTATATCTTTTGTGTCCACTTATTTCACCACCTTTCTTATCAAATAGGAAATCTGGATGGCTGGCGCAATGCTCTTTCTTTAGTTCTTAGGATGAACCATCTCATCCAGTAAATGTTGTACAGCTTTTATCTGGGAAGGCGTCAATTTCTTAGCTGTCTTCAAAAGCTTGTCTAACTCTGGTGGTAGAGAATCATCGTTTGCAAAGAAGGAGGCTATATTTGTTCCCAAAGCTTCTAAGATTCTGGCAAGCATGTCCACATCTGGGACAGCGCGGTTGTTTTCAAAACGGCTTATATAAGATTGTGAAACGCTAACCATGTCTGCCAGTTCGGATGTTGTTAAACCTTTGGATTTGCGTAAGGAACGGAGTTTATCACCAATTTGCATACGATCACCCTTTAGAACGTTTTGTACTAAATATTCTACTACTAGAACAGGGGAGCAAGTGTAATAAATAATAAATAGAATAAATAATCATAATTTATATTGATTTTTATGCTAAATAGTTCTAAGATATAGTCAGGAGGTGAGCTTCCAATGATTGCAACTAGAATTGCCGCCTTTCGCAAAAGTAAGAAGATGTCACAAAGCGAGTTGGGGCAATTAACGGGTCTGGATCAAACGCTTATAAGTCGCATCGAACGTAATCAACGCAAAGTTACTGCGGATGAAATCACGATGTTTGCCAAAGCCCTCGGCGTAAGCATAGCTGAGCTGCTGGATGAAGAAGAACAATCAGCCTAACCACACCGAAAGGGGGTGAGAATGTGAACATTCAAGATGCAACAAAGTTAGCACTGGAGAAAGACCTGTATATCATTCGTGAAAGTTCACCTTTTAGAAAATACAGCAAGATAAAGCCGACTGATACATCTGATTGCTGTATGGTTTACAAAACAAAATACGCAGAGCAAATGCATGGTGGAAAGCTAGCCCCAGGCAAAAGGTGGAATCCTGATGCCTCGGACTTATTAGCTGATGACTGGATTGTAACGGAATTAAACGAGTAGCGATTTGATTTCTTTGATTGCTGCGTAGCCTTTTTTAATCATCGTATTCTCTTCAACATTTGCTATACCCATTGGATTTAATGCAGTTTCAAATGCTACATCATCGGCTGATTGAATCGAAACTAAACCATCGTGTTGTAGTAGATACAACGCTTTTGAAATGAAGTCGTCCGTTTCTTCTGGATAAAGTATCTTAAATGTTTCTAACTCGAAATATTGTTTCCCGTGTTTTTTGTACTCGGAAACCATATACCTCAGTAGCTTTTCAGACAAATTAATGAGCTTCATATTTTCACCCCCTGTCTATCTGAACTGGAAGAACGCCAACTCGCCAAAGTAACCGTTCTTCCGAATACCATAATTCGACAGGAGAAAGGAAAATCCTACTAATTAAAACTAGGCCTTACTTGGAAAGGAGCAGAAACATGGCCAAACAAACCGAGCAAAGAAAGGCACCTATCGTACATTACGGGCCACGCTTTGAACAGTGCAAAAAAGAAGCAATGCGTTATCTGGCCCGGCAAATTGTTCCGGCCTATCAAGAGAAGCTGAAGAAAGGAGCCAAGGCATGAACACTGTACGCACAGCCGATGATTTTCCTACCGTTCTGGACGCGATCTACTACTGCAATACTGAACTGAATCGTATTAGCGAGATGACAGATAAAGAAGAAGCTCAGCGAGAAATGGATAAATACTGGTGCTTTCACAATACTGTCCTTGCTCGTATCGAACGCGAGGAAGGGGGTGAATCACCAGACTCTATCTTAAAACAAGCATAGCATGGAGGTTGCAACTAAACAGGGACAAAAGGGAGATGAGAACATGTCCATTGCGGACAAAATCGGACAGTACCTGGAGGAGAAAAACATATCAGCAGGTGTACTTGCCGAGCAGCTCGGTTACGAGCGTTCCACCATCATCAAGATTAAGAACGGTAAGCGGAACTGGCAGGAAGAAAATGACCCGGCACTTGCTGCGGTGGATTGGCGATTTGCAGTCGCTATTATGGCTGAACGGTCCGGTGGCTACATATCGAACCTGTTGGACTTAGACCCGGACATCGATACACATCCTTCGGCAATGAAGGAGTTGGTGCTGAAGGAAATCCGTGATCTACAAAAAGTATTGGAGGCTACTGTGGTATCAAAGAAATCTTCTTCGAATCGGCAACTGGAGGGCGAACGGCTCTGGATGGAATTAAAGGATGTAGTGGATACGGCTACCGTGAAGCTGGGTGTGATCGAGGAAGTCTACGGACTAAGCAGATCAGAGTTGCTTACGAAATATGAGAAGGAAGTACGGGAGGGAAAACGATGAACGAACAATTGGAGCGATTAGAAAAGCTGGCGGCCTGGCATCAATCTATGGCGGATGATTATAAATTCTTGGACGAGCCACATGCGATGGGGCAAGTCGAGTACCACATGGAGCAAGCACAAAAATACTGGCGTCGTTACGGCTGGCTGAAAGCAGAGATTGAAACGATGAAAGAGTGGGGCGGAGAGTTAGCGCTGTTACCGGGGAGGGTGCTGAGATGAACTGGAACATGCGGTTGCAGGAAGTGCTCGAAAGGACAGCGGGCTATGATATGAGCTTAATGGATGAGGAACAGAATGCTGCGTACCAGCATCGCTTACTACTCAATCGAATCTCGCTGGAGATGGAAGAAGCCAAGCAAGAGGCGAAGGAGTATGAGGAGCTGGCTGAGTCTTATAAGGCGGCCGGAGAAGAAAAAGGCTATCAGGCAGCCTGGTCCTATCACAAACTAAGCCTGCAACGGTATCACGAATTATCTCTTTGGTACACAAAAGAAAAAGCTGCCGAGTGCGGGAACACTCAAACAGCTTAACACCTAACAATGTACAAACAGCATAACACATGTTCGTATGAAGTGGCAAGCTTTCGGGCTTGCTGCCAGGACTGCAGGTTGCCTGTCACCCCGGGCGCTTGTGGCTCTGGCAGCACTTCCGAGAAGTGCAATACATAACAGAAGGCAGGTGAAAAAATGAATCTAACAACAAGCATTACCACTGTGATTGACACCGTTACAGACGTTTTAATGCAGCGGCAAGGCCGAGGTCTTCCTATCACAGAATGGACTGTCGAGCGGGTGCTGCGTGATGAAGTTGGCTGGGAACGGGCAGAGGAGCTGCTGGATCGGATCCTGGTTGACCCTGTGATCCGGGCGACCATCGAAGTGGACAAGCTGGACTTCTCAGAATGGAGTGGCTCTGTGGTTGGTTACTGGTTCGAGACGGAAGCGGGCGGGCAGGAGTACATGCGAGATGTCCTGTAAACGGAAAAATGACCTGCGGGAACAGGTCATTGGCAAAGCAAACACTTTTTATCAATGTACCACGAATGCACTTTGAAAATCAAATAGGGGGGATGACCATGCAAGCAAACGTACTTGCACGCACGCTGAACATGGACCGGGCAGCCTGGCTGGAGTTGCGCAATAGAGGCATCGGCGGCTCTGATGCGGCAGCCATTGCCGGTCTGAGCAAATATAAGTCTCCTGTCGCCGTCTACCTTGAAAAAACAGGGCAGATTGGGCCAGAAGAAGCCGGGGAAGCTGCTTACTTCGGAAACAGGTTAGAAGCGCTGGTAGCCGAAGAATTCACGCTGAGGACGGGGCTAAAGGTTCGCCGGAGAAACAGCCTGCTGCAGCATCCGGAACATACCTTCATGCTGGCAAACATTGACCGGGAGCTGGTCGGGCAAAAGGTAGGGTTGGAGTGTAAGACGGCTTCTGCCTACCTGAAAGACCTATGGGAAGGCGATGAGGTGCCGATGCAGTACCTGATTCAGTGCCAGCATTACATGGCCGTCACAGGCTATCAGGCTTGGTACATCGCTGTTCTTGTGGGCGGCAATACATTCATTCACAAGCGTATTGAGCGTGACGAGGAATTGATTGCGCGGTTGATCGAGATTGAAAAAGACTTCTGGGAGAATCATGTGCTGGCCGGTGTGCCACCAATGTTAGACGGATCAGAAGCATCCGGGGAACTGCTAAAGAAAATGCACCCCATGGCCGAAGAGGGAACGGAGACAGAGCTTCCTCTCGAGGCAGACGAGCTGCTTGAACAACTAATGCCTGCAAAGGAGGCAGTAAAGGCAGCGGAAGAGCGGGTGAAGGAGATTGAAAACCGACTCAAGGCGATGCTGGGTGAACATGAAACCGGACAGGCCCGGTACTATCAGGTCACCTGGAAGAACGTCAGCAGCCAGCGCATTGACTCGAAAGCACTTAAAGCCGAGCACCCGGATATTTACGAAAAGTTTGCAAAGCAATCACATTCCCGGCGCTTCAGTGTGAAGCGATTAGGTTAGGAGGACACGAAGCATGGCAACCAATAAAGACGCAAAGAATGCATTAGCACAGCGTAGTCAAAATGCGGCAGCTAAGAAGCCTTTAACACCGGAACAAACCGTTGCAGCCTATCTGGAAAAAATGAAACCTGAATTTGATAAGGCGCTTCCAGCACATATGAATGCAGATCGCCTGGCTCGGGTTGCGCTGACGACCATCCGAACCACACCGAAGCTGATGGAGTGCAGCATTCCATCCCTTATGGGAGCGATTGTACAGGCAGCACAGCTTGGCCTGGAGCCGGGCCTGATCGGTCACTGCTACATCATCCCGTATGGAAAGGAAGCACAGTTCATCATCGGCTATAAAGGCATGATTGACCTGGCACGCCGGTCCGGCAACATCGAGAGCATTTATTCCCACGCGGTATATGAGGCTGATGAATTTGACTATGAGCTGGGGTTACATCCGAAGCTCTACCATAAACCAGCCACGGGACGCCGGGGAGCTATGACCTATGTATATGCTGTGGCCCATTTCAAAGATGGGGGTTACCAGTTTGAAGTGATGGACATGGAAGAAATTGAACGGCGCCGCGCACGCTCCAAGGCCAACAAAAATGGTCCGTGGGTGACCGATTATGAGGAAATGGCAAAGAAAACAGTGATTCGTCATATGTGGAAGTACCTGCCGATCAGCATTGAGATTCAGCAGAAGGCGGCCTGGGACGAAACGGTGCGTAAGAACATCACCAGCGAGCCAAAAAGCGTCTATGCTGACGCGATTGAGGCGGAGGGTGTTGTAGCCGAGGATATCCCGATGGCTGAGTCTGCACCGGCAGAGAAGCAGTCAGGGACAGATCAAAAAGGCACGGATAAGGAACTGGAAGACGCCATGAACATGGAATTTAAATAACAAAACACGGGGCGCTACGGCGCCCCTCTATCAAACGTTAAGGGGGAACAATCTATGAAATCGGGGAAGAGGCCGACACGCAAACAAAAGCTGGCGATACAAACTGCACGATTGAACCCGGCGAACTGGCTTGTCACCAAGAATCTGCCGGATACGCTTCACTTGGTACACAGGGAAACGGGCCGGGAACGGATCATATCGGCATAGGGGCTGAGCGATTTATGCTCTGAGTGATAAAAATAACCAGACTCTATATTTTTAGAGTCTGGCTAAGAATTACTTTAATCTTAAATTTTTTATAAAATCGGCAACTTGTTGCTTCTCGCTTTCTGTTAAGTCGTTGTCACTATCTATAAACACCGAGATATTGTCATCTGTTTCTGTATCAGGGATGTATTCCAAAATATCTTCAACGCGACAGTTGAGAGCACGGCATAAAGCATTTAGATTCGCAAAACTAATTTCTTTTGCTTCTTCATGGTATAAAGCTCCTATTGTGTTCGGTCGAATTTTTGTTAGTTCTGATAAGTTTTTTTGAGTCATCTTATTAGCGCCTAACAGTTGAGATAACTTTATACGAATCACCCTATCAACCTCCGAAAATAACTTTGATAGTAGTTATTATAGCACAAATAGTTTTTAAATAACTAAAAAAGTTATAAATTAACTTTACTTTATCTCTTTTCGTTATTATAATAACGCTAACAGTTATTTTGGGGGGTGGTAATGATGAATTGCTTTGAAAGGTTGATTGAACTGGCGGAGTTGGAAGGTATAGCGGTTTGCATGGACCATAGATTCCCTGATGGTTTTATTGTATTCGATAATACAGATGTATATATCGCGTTAAAGGCCGGAATGGAAATGGGGCGAACTGAGTTTATTTTGGGACACGAACTCGGGCATTACTTTTTAGAACATAATTTTCGTAAAACAAAAGCTGATAAGGCGTTCGAGGTAAGGGGTTCTTCTGTTTTTGCAAATGAAAATTTTGAAGCTGAAGCTAATTTGTTTTCAAAAATGATTATCCAGATTGGTCGATGTAGAGATATCACAAAAGAAGATGTAGAGACCATAAAAGAAAGCATTTTAAGAAACATACATCTTCACTAGTTGTGTGTTGGATAGGTATAGATTGTTTTAGTTAATGAAAATTTTATAAATGTAATGGGGAGGGATCTACCTTGGATAAGCAAGTTATTTCAAGTTTGTTAGATGTGGCTTATCGCTTAAATAAAAAAGAAAAATCGTTAGAAACTGTACTTGATACCGATTTGAACTTTTTGTGCGAAGAAGTCTCAAGCATTTTCAAAGCGATTTTAAAAAATGTTGGTATACCTGATGAAAATAGTCACGAATTGACTGAAAAGTATCAAAAAGAAAATCCTCATATGGATCGCCATGAAATTCACCTTAATGTCATGGGTGATGAGACATTATTTGTTCATGACGAATTCGATGATGAGTTTTTTAACTTTTTAAATGATGAGATGAGCAAGGATGAACTTATAGAAAGTATCGGAAGTTGGGTTGAGATGTACGCCGTTGAGAAGAACGCGGAAGAGTAGGGGTTGGAACACCATGACAAAACCACCAATCAAAGGCGGATATATCTTGCTTTCCAGAAAAATGATTGAAAGTGAAATATGGGAGAAGCCACCCTTGTTCTTAAAAGTTTGGATCTACCTTCTTTCCAAAGCGCAGCATGGAAACTATAAAAATCTCAAACGAGGGCAGTTGGTTACATCCATTCCTGAGATTATCGAGGCGTGCAGTTGGAAGGTTGGATATCGAACAGAACGGCCAACCAAGGATCAAATTTTCAAAATTTTAAACTGGCTACGAAGCGCAAGCGAAAGCAACGACGAAAGCAACGTGGGGCAACCAATGATAACAACAACGAAAGCAACGCACGGTATGCTCGTAAACATAGAGAATTACTGCTTTTATCAGACATCGAGCAACTACGAAAGCAACGCCGAAGACGATGACGAAGACCCCGCGAAAGCACCACGAAAGCAACGACAGGCCGACAATATAAACAAGAATTATAAAGAATTACAAGAACTTAATAATACTACTCCTACTCCTCCTACACATGCGCACGCAAAAGAAAATCCGATTGCTGTGTATGAGCAGGAGATTGGGAGATTTACAGACACCATTCGAGACAAAATGATCGACTGGTTAGATAACGGCTACTTTGACGAACCGGAAGCCATTATGATTGCAGCCATTCAGGAGGCTGCTGTTTATGAAAAGCGATCCTGGGCCTATCTGGAGAGAATTCTTCAGGAGTGCCTGAATAAAAACATACGCACTGTAGAGCAGTTCCAGCAGAAGAAGGCCGAAGCGGCTGCGGAGAAAGAAAAAAAGCTGGTTCGATTACCGAAGGAGGAGCGAGATGAAAAGCGTCAGAGACCTTCTCAACCGTCCCAATATGAATATCCCTACTGAAGCCCTGGAAGCCTTCCGACGGCAGCGTGAGGCTGAAGAGAGGGCGATGGTTCAGCAGATTCTGCAGGAGAACGCTGCAGCACGCCGGGCGAAGCTGCAAAAGGTGTTTGATACGAACAGCCTGATTCCGAAAAAGCTGCTGCCAGCCACTTTTGAAAACTACCAACCCGGAAACGAGAGCCAGGCGCTCGCAAAGCAAAAGGGAATGGAGTATGCCGATCACTTTGACACTGAGGAATCCCGTAATTTGCTCATGACAGGGCCGTATGGTGTGGGGAAGTCACACATTGCCGTATCGATCCAAAAACGTCTCATGCATCTTGGCTTCTCCTGCATCTACATTTCGACACCGAAGTTGCTCACCAAGATCCGGGACACGTACAACCGAGATAGCGAGCATAACGAATTGGAGTTGCTGGAGATGATCGAACAGGTAGATTGCCTGGTGCTTGATGATATCGGGGCAGAGAACGGCACGGACTGGACGGCCTCAAAGGTGTTCGAAGTCGTGGAAAGTCGGTTGGGAAAACACACAATTTACACAACAAACCTCAGCGGTCGGCAGCTTGAAAAACAAATTGGCGAACGCAACATGTCACGCTTATCGCAAGATACAGAGTGGCTGAAAGTGGTCGGAGAAGACTACCGGCGCCGGGAATTGAGGAGGGCAGGCCAATGAGTGACATGAATGCTTATCCTATCCCGGCAGACATCGACATGGAGGAAGAAGTCGTCGTCAGCATGCTGATGGAAAAAGACGTGATTGCTGAGACGGCAGAGATGCTGAAGCCGGAGCACTTTTACAACCCGAAATTCAAAAAGCTCTATCAGGGCATCTTGGAGCGCTGGGAAGAAAACATCGACTCGGTGAACCTAGTGGATATGGTCCCGTTTCTTGAACAGTTGGACATCACCATCGAGCGAATCAGTGAGGTGGCCGTATCGATTCCGTCCTACTACGACAATCGGCGGCGTGCGGATCGACTGATTCGTCTGGCAGACATGCGACAGGCCATGAAGATCGGTCACCAGCTTATTACGGCCGGCCACCAGTGGCACACGATGGACCGAGAGGCAATGGAGAAGGTTATTGCCGATGCCGGCGAAGCACTTGGAAAGATCGGGGAGAACGAAGTCAAGAAAACGATGCGCTCCGTGCATGACATTCTGATGGAGTACACCGACAAAGTGGAACGAACGCTCTGGGACAACGGTGAAGAGAATGAGCAGCTGGCGCCGGGACTGCTATCTGACCTGGAGGATTTGGACAAGCTGACGAACGGCTACCAGGCACCGGAACTTATCATCGTGGCAGCACGGCCATCGATCGGCAAGACGGCCTACATGAACCAACAGATTCTCAATATTTCGCAGCTATATCCGGACAAGGGGGCCATTGGCATCTTCTCGCTGGAAATGTCTTCTGAGGCGCTTGTACAGCGCATGTTAAGCAACTTGGGGAACCTTTCAGGACTCGGCACCCGAAAGCTGAACGATGAGGAATACAGCAAATTTACGATGGCTGTCGGACTTCTGGCGAACCGAAACATTGCGATTGATGACGAGGCCGGCCAGACGGTAGCCAAGATTAAGGCAAAAGCGCGGCGGCTGCAGAAGGAAAAGGGTTTGGCGACCATCTTTATCGACTACCTGCAGTTCATCGAGCCACCGGCAAAAGGCATGAGCCGGGCCGATGCAGTCAGCGCCAACACCAAGGCACTGAAGAACATGGCAAAGGAGCTGGGAGTGCCAGTGGTTGCCCTGGCCCAGGTCGGCCGGCAGGTAGAGCAGCGCGCCGATAAGCGCCCGATGATGAGTGACCTTCGGGAGTCTGGCGAAATTGAGCAGACAGCCGACAAGATCATGTTTCTCTACCGGGATGATTACTACGACCGGGAGAGCGAGAAGCGGAATATTCTCGAAGTGATTCTGGCAAAGAACCGGGACGGCGCGACCGGGCTGGTGGAGTTAGCTTTCCTGCGGGAGTACGGCAAGATTCTCAATTTGGAGGTGCAGACAAGTGCAGCTGAACAGATGGCATGTGTTTGAGCATTTGAAGCGGGTATATATGGCAACCGGTCAGGAAATGACAATCGGTGAAGTGAAAGCAGCATTTAAAAACAGCGTAACGCAAGAGGAAATTGAGGAAGGCATTGCAGAGTTCTGCAGCGTGGTCCACTCGATGCCCTTGCCTCAAGGACAGAGGGTGTCATGAAGCACGCCGTTGTCATTCCGGAGAGAGCGAAGGTGCGGCACATCGTTGTAAGCCTGGAGAGCTTGCTTGGGCAGTTGAACAAAGCGGAGCAGTTGGACTTAAGAATTACCGGACTTCGGATCAACGGACAAGCGAGGGCCATCGAAGTCGAAACGGAGGAGATGCCGGATGAAAAGCTTTTATGATCGTGGACGCGGCCGGACGTTAGTGCCCAGGGAACGGTTTGAGAGGAATGAGCCCGGAAAGGTGATCAGCTACCAGCTTTCCGAAGCGGAGCTGGCAAAGTACAGGGCGCTGCCAAAGGCTGAAGGAAAGGCGCCTATGACAATGCCAAGACGGAGGAAGAAAGCATGACAAGGACGCCGATTATTTGGTTTGGGGGAAAGCAGACGCTGGCCCAGGACATTATCAGTCTAATGCCTCCCCATACCTGCTATGTGGAACCGTTTGGCGGCGGTGCATCGGTAATAGCGGCCAAGGCACCGGTTAACTGCGATATATATAACGATATTGACGGGGATGTAGTAAATTTTCTTCTGCAGCTTCGAAAGGATCCGGACCGGATACAGCAAGCGGTAAGCACACTGCCATACTCACGCCAGCTATTTGAGGAATGGAAATGGGGCAAAAAGCCTCGGAGCAAGTTTGAACGAGCTGTGCGGTGGTTTTACCTCAATCGATCAGCTATTCCTGGCGGAAATAATCATAAAACCGGTTGGAAGCACTCAGGGGTAAAAAATCCAGCTCGCGGTTTTCGCACAGCATGCGGATTACTGGCATCATTTGCCGAACGAATGGCTGCTGTTCAAATTGAATGCTTAGATTTTCGAGACATCATCACGAAATATGATTCACCGGATACCTTGTTTTATATCGATCCCCCATATCATGGCAACGAGAACCGGTATAAGGGCAAGTTCAAGGAAAAAGATCATCGCGATTTAGCAGATATGCTCAGGAATATTCAAGGCAAGGCAATTGTTTCTTATTACAGCACTCCACTTATCGAAGGGCTATACCATGATTGGGATCGCATAGAGATTAGCGCGCATAAATTCTCCCGGCCACAGGCCAGAGGGGTAGAACGGCCGGTGGCTACAGAGATCCTGTTCAAGAATTACGATTACGGTCAGATGACGCTATGGGAAGCAGGAGGACAAGCATGATTGAGTTTACGATCTACGGAGAGCCGGTGGCACAGGGACGGCCCCGGGCGACCACCATTGCAGGTCGGGCCCGGCTGTATGATCCGGCCAAGTCCCGGAACTACAAAGAGTACATCAGATTGGCAGCAGCTGACCATGCACCGTCTGTTCTTCTGGTGGGACCGTTGCTGCTCAAGATAAGCATTTATCGGTCCATACCAAAGAGCTTCAGCAAAAAGAAAACGGTACAGGCCGAGGCAAGGGAAATTCGACCAACCAGCAAGCCAGATGTAGACAACTATGTGAAAGGCATCAAGGACGCGCTGAACAAAGTGATCTGGAAGGATGACAGCCAGATCGTCAGCATTGTAGCCGAGAAATTCTACAGCCAGAAGCCACGCATCGAAGTAAAAGTTCAAGCAATGGAAGAGCAAATACAACAGTTATCAATCATCTAAAACCGAGGGGAGAAAACAATCATGCCATACATGGAGCTTAAAGGACTGATCAAAAAGGTGAATCTGAAGCCAAACGGGGAAAAGGAAATCCTGCTTGTTGTCTCTGAAAATGAAATGCGAGGCAAACTCGATTCTGTCTCTGAAATGATTGGCTGCCGAGTTGATGTATCGCTCGAGTCCTTGATCGTCAATTATACCGTCGAGATCAATGCAAATACAGAAGAACCGATGAGAACCTACCGTGTGGATGAAAAAGGCATCGTGCATGAAATAAAGCCGGAAGGAGAGCAACTGGAGGCCAACCTGGGACTGCCAGAAGCGAAGATCCCGACCAAGGAAGAGAAGGAGCAAACGGAGCGAGAGATCATCGACGATTTCATTCTCAGCGGCTTGGCACCAAGCTACGAGGACCTGCCTTATGACTTTGCTAATATCGTGAAGCGCCGGTTAGAGGGTGAGACATACATGAAGCTTGCTTCTGAGCTGGATATCTCCTCAGGAAAAATCGTGGAGCTGATCGATGAGTATCGAAAGCGTCTGGCCCCTCTGGCTGCCAAGTGGGATGAATGGAGGCAAGAGAAAGAGCAATCGAAACAGGAGACCACGGCGGATCCGGGGGAAGTGGCAACTGGTACAGGAGAGCCAGACCAATCCGAGCAAGATGAAGAGGACACCGATTCTTTGAAGGGGCAAGCTACCGAGAACCTGGGCAGCGACGGCCAGGAGCCATCAGAAGAAGAGATTGAGGAGTATATTCTTGGCGGCCACGCTCCAAAGTTCCCGGACATTGAGTTTGACTTCCCTCAGCTGCTGGATAAGAAGAGAAAGCGCGGAAGCTGGACAAAGGTTGCATCAGAAATGAACTTACCACTTGTACAGGTAAGACGCCAGTGGAGAGAGTATAAGGAGCGTATTGCCCGACAAATGCGCGGTGAAGATATAGCCTAATAAATCGGTTGCCTGCCGGGAAAACCCGGTGGGCGGCCTTGTAATACGGTGATATTGCGAGAAGAGAGGATGATAAAAATGAGTGAACAAGGCCTACATGTTAAATATAACGTTACAAAAGCTGATACCGGTGAGTTAATTGGAAATTGCTTTGTATTACGACCTGATCGTGACCCAGCAGCAGTAGTAGCATTGATGATGTATGCGGCAGCCACAGAAAACAAAGAATTATCGCAGGATATACTCAATTGGCTCCAAGGAATGGGTCAAGAAAGACTTCTTTATACGCAGTGCTTTCTAAAAGCCATAAGTGAAAATCCGCAGTTCTTTGAAAAACTTCTGGGCAGCATTATAGAGTCACCGTTCCAAAGCGAGCATGGTGATATGTGGGTGAATAAAAAGCATGCCACAGCTGTATGCTCTGAACTTTATTATGCCGTAATGGATGAAAGGTTTTATGAAAACATGGATTTTCAAGCGTTGGCAGATGAATCGGATGAATTGCTGCACATTGTTGATTAAGCGATTTATGTAATAAAAAATGCCGGCGATTGCCGGCTCATAGGGGGAAGGGTTGCCAGAAAACCCTTCACCTGAAATATACCATTTTTAGGTAGATGGGTAAATGAGGAAAATGTAGGAGGGAGAGTATGAACGAATCGGAGCAACTTGATCTGTTCCCCGACATGCCATATCTCGAGCCTCTTCCAGAATCAAATCATCCTAACAGAATGGTGCGTCAGTTTGGAGAAGGACCAGAGGGAACTACTTGTAAAACATGCCGGTTTCTCTATAAAAAAGAATGGAATCGAACGTTTTATAAATGTGAATTGTATAGGGATTCAAATGGACCAGGAACGGACTTTCGTAAGAAGTGGCAGAGCTGTAGCAAGTATAAAGCAAGGGAGGGTGCTAAAGAGTGAAACTTTCTTTAGAAACTGATTTGCAACAACAAATGATTGCGGTAGCCGTTCTGCAAATGTTAGAACGAGGCGAAAAAGTTCATGATGTTGCCGCTGTAACAAAAAAAATCGTTGAGGAAGTTTGGTTTGGATATATTGCTGAACAGCGCGAGAAAAAGGAGGTAGCGAATAATGACTGACCAGGAACTGAAGGAGATACGCAATGATCTAAGCCTTATTACAAAAGGACGCTGGTTTCGTTATAACGATGAAACAAGTTGGGTAGGAGCCTGGGATGAGGAAAACAAGTGCGACACACCCGTCTGTGAATGTCACGAACAAGAGGATGCGATGTTCATAGAGAAGGCACCTGAATATGTAAGGAGGTTACTAGAACACACTGATAGCCAAGCAGCGGAGATTGAACGGTTGCAGAAGGAAAATGCCATGCTTAAATCCCAAAAAGTGAGACAGTTAGCAAACGATATATGCGATAGGAATAACAAAGGAATGCAAAAATTATCTTCCGAATAAAAAACACCCTCTCTGGACGGCCATCCGGAGAGGGGTTCCCTGTTCTTGCTACCCAAGAATATTTTACCATGAGCAGGGGGAGTCGTCATGCAAATGTCGTTTTTGCCGAAAATTGACCGGAAGGCTACACAAAAGAGAGTCGAAGAAGCATTGGAGACAGCGCGTATCTACAAGCAGATCGGCTTTGTTCGCCGGGAGATGAAGAACACGCCTGCCTATGAACCGAGGTATCATGGTCCGACGAACAAAACGACCGATATGGCAGCCGAATGTGCTGTCTGGAATGTAGATAAGGAACGGGAGATCGAAGCGCTGTGTGAGCGCGTGGAAAGGGCTGTGAGCCGGTTGAGCAAGAAGGAACGGGAGATTATTGAGAAGCGCTATCTGGAAGATGAGAGCTTTGATTATATCGTTGCTGGAGAGGTTGGGCTAAGTGAAAGGACATATACCAGGATGAAGGCGAGAGCGTTTTATAAATTGGCTTTTATGTTGAAGTTGGAAGTATTGTCTGAGGATTTGATACCAATATAATAAAAAGCCGTTCCTTAATAGAACGGTTTTTTGGCTTTTTATGCTAGATAATATATCGCACACAAAAATGTTTTTTGAAATTAATTATAACGAATTTATAACTTAGATATCTATCTGTCAAATAGCAGCTTTCTACTGAACCTGTGGATTGATAATAATTCCTTGATGTATGTATCCGCCCTCAATGGTTAAAATGTTAATACCTGTCACATTCACAGTAAGTTCTTTTAATCCATCTTTGGTAGTTAGTGTTTCACTTTTAATTTTTTTACCATCGCCATATATTATAATTTCATGGCTCCAAGTAGTATTATCTGGAACACCGGTTGAAAGTGTTAGTTTTTTATACTGACCATCTAAGTTCCAATTAACTTCTCCTGACGCGCTTAGACGATATGCATTGTCAAAGCTCTTACCAGTAACTACGACGGTCTCGTTAGTTGCTCTGTCTAGTTTATATGGTTTAAGAGTATTAACTAAATCAATTGCTTTAACATTTTTAGTAGGTGCATTATTGCTAGTAACCACAACAGCGTTATCTTTAGCATCCCATTCTACTTTAGCACCGAGTGCTTCAGCCAGTGGTCTTGCAGGAATCATTGTGCGCCCATTAATAACTTGTGGTGGAACATCAGAATTAATTTGTTCGCCATTAACAATTAATTTGATAGGACTTGCCGCAAGTGCGATCCCTGAAAATAAAATAGCACCAGTTAGAACACCGGAGACATAATACTTAGCTTTGTTCAGTTTACTCAATTTTTTCTCCCCTTTGCTTTTATGTGTAAATAATTACAAAATTTATAGTAATACTTTTCGCTTTGATTCAAAAGAATTATTTTTGGGGCAAGCTTAAATAGTTGGCGTAAAAATGGCGTCATTTTGGCGTGAGGTTGGCGCGCTGTTTGAAGATACAGATGGTATGATGATAGTGTCAGAAGATAAGCGAAGGGGCCGTTCCGGGAGAGCGGTCTTTTTGTTGTCTATTACTTGTGAATAACGGTGGAAATAGTATTTTTATCTCGGAATTTGACGACAAGTGTTAGTCATAAAGCAGAGCTTTTTGTTGCACAATAAAAGAACGAGAAAGGAGGGGGAATATGGACGCACGAGTGATAATGCCAGACCCACGTAGTAATTGGGAAGAGAGTGTACAGCAGTATTGGCAGAAAGAAAAAGAGAAGTGGAAACGTAGAAAACAGCAGCAGAAGTAAGCGTCGGTCAGCCGGTGCTTTTTATTTTGCCTTGGAGGTGGGTGGTGATGTAGATGAAAGGAAATTACTCCTTCTTGCCGAACTAATTAGGTTAGTTAGGAGGGATAAATATGGAATTGGATACTAAACAAAAAGTACTGTTGGCGTTGTATACAGAGTATCAAAAAGATTTACCAAATATGAGCAGTGTGAATTATAAAGCACTGGAATTAGAATCTGATGTGTTCTATGTCGCTATCTCGAAGTTGCTCACTGAGGGATATATTACAGACGCCTGGGCGATACCAAGAGCCGGAAAAATGATTGATGCTTATAGATTGGATAACTGCAAGCTAACCAGGGATGGTATCGACTATGTGGAGAGTAAGCTTGAAATCGAACCTACTCTTTCTGGAGTTGAAAAGGTCAAAGCCGTAACGGGAAAACTGGCACAATGGGGCTTAGAACAGTTTAAGGATGTTGTTGTTAAAATAGCATCTGAAACAATTAAAGGTAGTATAGGAGGAGGCGCTTAATCAGGCGCCTCTTTTTTATTCGAATATAAAAAGTAATGGAGGAGTTAACAATGAGCGAAACAGTGATTAAATGCGACCAATGCAAGAATGATTTTGTTGTCGGTGAATTAAAGCATGCACCCTCGGTTAATGAAATCCAGCGTGTGTACTTCTCTTGTCCTCACTGCCAGGCAGATTACACAGCATACTACACGAACCAGGCAATAAGAGAGAGGCAGACTGAGATTAATGAATTGAATGAGAAGCTGCATAACGCAAAATCTGACAAGACGAAGGACAAGTATAACGAAGAGATCGAAACACTGACCAAGCATAATAAGCAAGAGATGGAGCTGCTGCGCAAACAGATTGAAGGCGATAGTGATGACAAGGAATCCTGAGCAAGATCGGTACTATGACAGGTACAAACGTAATAAAGAAGCCAAGCGATTTTATGATAGTGCAGCTTGGCGTAAATGCCGGGATTATGTACTAAAACGTGACAACTATCTTTGTCAGCTATGTCTCAAGCAAGGCAGGAAACTGAAGCCAGCCGATACGGTGCATCATATTAAACACTTTGATGAAGCACCAGAGCTTGCGCTGGATCCCGACAACCTGGAGAGTATCTGCGCTTCCTGCCATAACAAAGAGCATCCAGAGAAGGGACAGGGCAGGGCTAAGTCAAGGAAGAAGTGTAAGGCGAAAGTGGTAAAGGCAAAAGCGAATAGGGAAGTATGGTAGTGGTCACTCAATGGGTGGCTTTTTTTATTTTGAATGGCACGTTTTCAGACGCACAGAAAGGCATCTGTGAGCGGCGATAGCAATTAGAGACACAGAAGGAGTCAGAACGCTCTGTAGCCCCCCTACCCTCGAAATTGGGGGGGCGAGGCGCCACAGACCGGCGGGGCCCCTTCGTTTTCGGCGCGGACCAATTTTTCTATGTGAGGGGGGGTAGCATGTATAAGCCTAAGAAGATCATAAAGGACCGTGAAGCGAAAAAGTTGTTTGAAATTCTCGTTGAGGAGCTACGAATCGATGCGAACTTGAGCGAGCGGACCATCATGCTGGTAGATAATATCGTTCTGCTTGAACAGTTAAAACAGGAGCACCAGAGGGACATCAAGGAGCGTGGTACTGTTGAGCTATTCGAAAATGGCTCCCAGAAAATGTGGCGTGAGAACAAGTCTGTTGATAAAATCCTTAAGATCGTAGAACAACAGCGCAAGCTTCAAGCAGAGCTGAAACTCACCCCTGCCTCCGATAGAAAAGTGTCTGGCCCACTTTCCAATGGTGAGGGCGATAGCGGCAAGGGTGATGAGTTTGATAGATTCTAAGCTTCTTGCTACGGCCTATGCCGAGGATGTGCTTTCTGGCAAAATTATTGCTTCAAAAAAGGTCAAAATGGCCTGTAAACGACACATAAACGATCTAAAAAGGCAGGGAACAGATGCTTTTCCCTTCATTTTTGATGAGGAAAAAGCGTTCAGACCTATCGATTATATTCAACGATTCTGCAAACCGTCACAGGGGGATTATGACCGGTTAGAACTGCAACCGTGGCAGCATTTTATCATCGGGTCGCTTTACGGATGGGTTCATAAAGATACCGGTCTTCGCCGCTTTCGTGAGGGGCTTATTTTTGTTGGCAGGAAAAACGGGAAAACCACGAAGATTTCCGGTCTTTCTTTATATGCAGCTTCCAAAGACGGAGAAAACGGGGCGAGGGTGTTTCAGCTCGCCAATTCAAAGGAACAGGCGAGGGAACTGTTTGATGAGTGCAAGGCTATGGTTAAGGCATCCACGCTCTTGAACCGGCACTTTGATGAAACACTCCATGAGATCCGTTTCGGTCGTACAATGTCAAAAATTATGCCGCTGGCTACAGACAGTAAGAAGCTGGATGGAAAGAACTGTTCCTTTGGGGTATTCGACGAGATTCATGAGTATAAAAACTATAAGCTGATTAACGTAATCAAGAACAGTACCGGTGCCAGGCGACAGCCATTACTCTTGTACATCACAACGGCCGGCTATCAGTTGGACGGTCCACTTATGGATTATTACGAAAAAGCTGCCGATGTTTTGGAAGGGGTCATTCAGGACGAACGGTCTTTTTATTATATGGCCGAGTTGGATGAAGAAGATGATATTGAGGATCCGGCGAACTGGATAAAAGCGAATCCGAACCTCGGGGTGACTTTGAAGCTTGAAACGTTAATTGAGGAATGGGAAACGAGAAAACACATTCCGGCCGAGCGAAATGACTTCATTACCAAAAGGTTGAACCGATTTGTTCAATCGGATGAGCAGTCTTTCATTGATTTCGAGGTTATCAAGCGGAATGACGCTGTAATTGACCTGAAAGAGTTGGAGGGTCGTACCTGCATCGGCGGTTTTGACTTGTCACAAACGGAGGATTTTACCTCTGCCGACTTGGAATTTATTCTTGATGACGGGCGAATATTTGTGCTATCTCATTCCTGGGTACCAAGAAAAAAGGTGTTAGAAGACAACGACAACCTCCCTTTCCGCGAATGGGAAGAAGAAGGCTTATTGACTATCATTCCGGGAGATTATGTGAAGCATGAGTATGTTTTCGATTGGTTTGTAGCACAGTCCCAGCACTTTCCTATAGATTTGATTACCTATGACCCGGCGAATGCTTTCCGACTTGTGAAGGATTTGGAGACTTATGGATTTCAAACAGAGAAGGTTCGGCAGGGAGCATTAACGCTCAGCCCCGCCTTGAAAGACATCAAGGAACTGCTGCTCGATGGCAAGGTGGTCTACAACCGAAACCGCCTTTTCCGTTGGTATCTGAACAATGTAAAGTTGGTGGATGACAGAAATGGTAACTGGATGCCCACCAAACAGAACCGATATCGCAAAATCGACGGGTTCGCTGCCTGGTTGAACTCTCACACTGAAGTGATGAAACGAATGGCGGTTCCGCAACCGAGTGGAAAGGTGGAGTTTGTATCCATGAAAGACCTGTTAAGGAGGTGAGGAAATTTGTGAAATTAAGACAAAGAGCGCGCTTGGCTTGGGATGTATTCCGAAATAAGGTAAGTGGTCCAGGTTATGATTTTACGAAGTGGTTTTCGCCACGGAACATCTTTGTTGGTCGTTCGGGTGAAACGTTAGCAACAAACGAGACAATATTTGCTGCGATTTCGAGGTTATCAAACGCAATGGCAAGCTTGCCGTTAAAGCTTTATCAGGATTTTAGACCAGTACACTCGAAAACAGCCGACTTGATTGCTAACGCTCCAAATCCGAATATGACCAGTTTTGATTTTATTCGAACGTTGGAAGTGCTCCGGGACAGTACCGGAAACGGATATGCCATGAAGAAGTACGACAACAGATTTCAGGTGGAGGCTCTTGTTCTTCTAGATCCGGCTCGTGTGGAGCCTGTCATCGAGAAGAACACCCGGGAACTCTGGTATGAAATCGATGGAGATAAAGGACGTTATTACGTACACAACATGGACATCATCCACGTCAAGCATATTCACGGGACAGGATACAAGGGCCTCAATCCTATCGAAGTACTCAGGAATACAGTTGATTTCGATGGAAAGGTCAGACAGTTTAGTCTGGATCAGATGGATACGAGAATCGCTGCTTCGTTTATTCTAGAGATGGCTACACATCTTGGAACGGATAAGCGAAAGGAGATTCTCAACAACTTCAAGGAATTTTATCAGGATAATGGTGGAGTTCTTATCCAAGAGGCCGGTATGAAAATCAATCCTATTGATCGTAAATTTCTTGATACGAAGGTCTTTGAGGTTGAGCGAATTACCCGTTCCCGTGTAGCTGCTGTCTATAACATGCCGTTGCACATGCTTGGCGAAACAGAGGGGGCCAGTTATTCCAGTATGGAGCAAATGTCTTTGGAGTTTGTGCAAGGTACACTCGTTCCAATCGTTAGGCAATACGAACAGGAATTTAATCGAAAATTACTTACTCCAGAGGAGCGTTTACGCGGACTTGGCTTCAAGTTCAATGTGAACGCTCTTTTGCGTGGTGATACGCAAACCCGTGGCGAGTTCTACTTCAAGGGAATCCGTTCCGGCTGGTTCAAACCAAACGAGGTTCGGGCCTTCGAGGAGCTGCCGCCGGAACCAGGAGGCGAAAAGCTTTATCTCAGTGGTGATCTGTATCCCATTGATACACCAATCGAACAACGGAAGGGGGTGAAAGTGGAGTGAAAAAACGATTTTGGGAGTTCAAAAATGCTATAAACGACACTGGAGAGCTTTATATTTACGGTGACATTGTCTCTTATCAATGGGACGACAGCGACACCACAGCTCAGAGTTTTAAGGATGACTTGAAAGCGTTAGGTGACATCAAGACACTAAACGTTTATATCAATTCTCCAGGGGGCTCTGTGTTCCAGGGACAGGCTATTCACACGATTTTAAAGCGTCACAATGCGCATGTAAATGTTCATGTCGATGGAGTGGCTGCTTCTATCGCTAGTGTCATTGCTATGGCAGGAGATACCGTGTATATGCCCAAAAATGCCATGATGATGATTCACAATCCGTGGACGTTTGCGATGGGAAATGCACAGGAGCTCCGAAAACAGGCGGATGCTCTCGACAAGATTGGTGAAAGCATTATTGAAGCGTACCTCAGCAAGACAGGCGATAGGATGAGTCGGGAGCAGCTTGCTGAAATCATGGATGCGGAAACATGGCTCAGTGCTCAGGAATGCTTTGACTATGGCCTCTGCGACGAAATTGTTGAGGCTCAGGAAATCGTGGCTAGCGCCAATACGGAATTACTTTCTCGATTCAAAAACGTACCGGAAACACTAAAAAACGCGCTGAAAAAGCCGGAAAACGAGCTGATTGGTGAGGAAGAACGGCAAAAAATGATTGCTGAGTCCAAGGGGAACATCGAAAAAATAAATAAAATTTTGGGAGGAATGTAATTGTGAAAAAGAATCTCTACTTACCTATGAAGAACCTTCAGTTCTTCGCTGCAAGCACGCTTTATGATTTAAAAGAGAAAATGGCAACAGTGGGCGCCCAACTAACAAACATTGAGAATCAGCTTATGGACAAGCTGGCGAATCCTGCTGTACCCATGAACGAAATTACGGATCTGAAAAACCAGAAAAATGACCTGCAGGAACGCTTCAACCTGTTGAAAGAGCAACATGACAAGATAGAACAAGAGCAGAAAGCCAAATTGAAGAACGATAATCCCATTGCGGCAGCTCACTCTGATAAAGATAAAATCATTGCGGCCAAGGCAGAGTTTATTCGTGCGGCTATTCAAGGTCGACCAGTATCTCAGGATGCGCAGAATATTCTTCGTGCCCTGCCAAGTCCGCATCCTACTGGGGGCGATAAGTTCCTACCGACTACCATGTCTAATGAACTCCTGTCTGAGCCATTGGTGAAAAATCCGTTGCGTGATGTAGTCCGGATTTCTAACATCAAAGGCTTGGAGTTGCCGAAAATCGCCTTCACAATTGATGACGACGATTTTATCACAGACGAGCAAACGGCCAAAGAATTAAAATTGACCGGTGACAAGGTAACCTTTGGACGAAACAAATTTAAAATCTTTGCGGCTATTTCTGACACGGTTATTCATGGCTCGGATTTAGATTTAGTGAACTATGTAGAGAACGCTCTGCGTTCTGGATTAGCTGCCAAGGAAAAAAAGGTTTCCTTTGCTACCACTCCGAAAGCAGGAGAAGAACACATGAGTTTCTATTCTGCACAAAATGGTATCGCACAAGTCAGCGGCATAAACAAATACAAGGCGATTAAAGCGGCTCTGACTGCCTTGCATGAAGATTACCGGGAAAACGCAACAATTGTAATGACGTATGCAGATTACTCCGATATTATCGAGTCATTATCTGGTCCGAATGGTTCGTACTACGATGCCCCACCAGAGCGTGTACTGGGCAAGCCAGTTGTTTTTTCAGACTCCGCAGTTGACCCAATTGTTGGTGACTTCAACTATGCTCGTTTGAACTACGATGGGGAATTGATTTACGAAACTGATAAGGACGTAAAGACCGGGGATTATCTGTTCGTGCTAACAGCATGGTTTGACCAAGCAATCCTTCTGAAATCAGCCTTCCGGATTGCCAAGGTAACACAAGCACCAGTAGCTTAGTGATAAAGGGGGCGTGGTGAATGCCGACGCTTGAAGAATTAAAAACATATCTAAGGATTGATGGAAGTGAGGATGATATGGTCCTCACTCTTTTGCTTTCAGCAGCGAAAGAATATCTGCTTAATGCTGGCGTCCCGGAGTCGAATAGTGCTTTATACAAGCTAGCGATCATGATGTATGTGGCATTGCACTATGAGAATCGTGATCCAAGCATGAAAGTAGAAAAGTTCAATTTCGCTTTGGAGAGTATGATTTGGCAATTGAAATCCTATACACCTATTATTTAGAAAGGTGATGATTCTGCATGGCAAAGTACGAAGTGAAAAAAGAGTTTATCGACAAGAACACTCGTGAGTATTTCGCTGTTGGAGCGTTGTACGTAACGAACAGCAAGGAAAGGGCAGCCGAGCTTCAAGAAGGCCACTTCCTCGGCGAGAAAGTCGAAGAGACTGAGCTGGATACACGCCTGAAGCATACAGGTGGCGGCTATTACGAACTGCCAAATGGAGAAAAAATCCGAGGAAAGGACAATGCTGTGGAGGCATTGAAAAAACTTGATGAAGCAACAAGCAGCGATGAAGAAGTATGAACCCAGGTAAGCTGAATAAGCGCATCACGCTACAGCGTTTTGAGAAAACGAAAGACAGTGAGGGGATTGTAACGGAAGCATGGAATGATGTCGCTACTGTCTGGGCCTCTGCGGAGCCGTTGCGTGGAAGAGAATACTTTGCCGCAGCAGCGGTCAACCAGGAGAACATAGTGCGCTTTCGTATACGCTACAGACCTGGCGTTACATCAGAGATGCGGGTAGTGTATGGCGGCCGACTATTCGATATTAAATCTGTTATTGATGTGAACGAGCGACACCGGGAGCTCCAGCTAATGGCCGAGGAGGTATATGGAGATGGGGGCTAACGTGGATTTGCAGGGCTTGCAGCAATTACGGGATAAACTGCAGCGGTTAGGGAACAAAGCGAAAACGGTGGAGAATCAGGCGCTGCGAGCCGGAGCTGAAGTATTGCGAAGTGAGATTGCGGCGCGGGCTCCTCGCAGTTCCTCTCCTCGCGGACCTGACTCGCCATCGCAAAGCTGGCGGACCGGACAGCATGCTGCGGATAACATTAAAATGAGCGGTATCAAGCAAGCGGATGGTGCAAAAATAATCGAGGTCGGTATCCAAAAGGGGGATCGCTCTCATTATTTTTACTTGAAGTTTAAAGAGTGGGGGACTAGCAAAATGTCGGCTGAACCCTTTATCGCACCTGCTGTTGAGGAGAAGCGAACAGAGGCAGCTCGTCAAGTTCATGAAATTATTATGAGGGCACTTAATCTATGATTAATATAAAACCTAAAATTGTTCAAGCGCTTGAGTCCAATCAGGCGCTTGTTTCTTTGCTAGGAGGAAAGCGCGTCTATCAATTGACAGCTCCTAATCCGAATGAGTTTCCCCGTATCACGTTTTTTGAGATGAACAACATCGATGACAGGTTTGCAGATGATCAGGCGTTCTCAAGCGAGATTCGCGTTCAAATTGATGTGTGGAGTAAAAAATCTACATCGGATATTGCGAGTGAAGTAGATAAAACGATGAAGGCCATTGACTTTAAGCGTACAGCTTCTGCGGACTTATACGAAGATGATACGCAAGTATTTCATAAAGGCATGCGGTATAAAACAAATCGAATCATTGAGGAGGAATAGAGAATGGCAGGCGTACGAGTTGGTTTAAAAGATTTACATTATGCGCTTTTGACAAAAGACGATGCAACCGGCGTGACGTACAGTGCTCCTAAAAAAATTATCGGGGCGATTACAGCGAATGTCTCTCCAACAACAAACACAGAGACGCTTTACGCTGATGATGGTCCGTCTGATGTAGCCACAGCGCTGGGGGAGATTACTGTCGAGCTGAACGTAAAGGACTTACCGCTTGAAACTCAAGCAGAACTTCTTGGGCATACGCTTGGTTCTGACGGAGTTCTTTTGAAGAACGCGGATGATCAGGCTCCGTATGTGGCAATTGGCTTTAGGTCTAAAAAATCAAATGGAAAGGACCGTTTTGTTTGGCTGTTCAAGGGCAAATTCCAGCCAAATGAAGAAGAATACCAAACAAGAGAAGATTCCCCAAGCTTCCAGACACCTACGATTGAAGGAACGTTCGTAAAACGGGAGTTTGATGGAAACTGGCAAGCGATTGGTGATGAGGACGCAACAGGCTTTACAGCAGCCACAGCGCAAGCATGGTTTACCAAGGTGTACGAGACGCCGGTGGCTTAATTTAGCGTATATTTTCAAACAAAAGGGAGAGGGCTTATAGGCTCTCTCTTTACATTTTAAGGAGGAATACCATATGGAAATCGCATTGTTTATTAACGGAGAAGAAAAAAGATTCGGAACCGGCTTTATTTCTGCGCGCATGTTCAGACGCGCGATTGAGATGCAGAAAAAGATGACTGGCGGGGTTACCTCGGGAGAAGACCTGGACGAGGTCGTTGATTATGTCGTTGATATGTTTGGCGGGAAGTTCACTCGCGAACAGCTGTATGACGGGATGGAAGCTGAAAAGTTTATCCCTACCATCATCAGCTGCATTAATCAGGTGGTCGGAAAAATTAACACGGTTACAGGTGGGGCAAACGCGGACCCAAACCAGGTGGCGAAGGGCTAGACCCTTCGGATTTTATTAAAGAACTGTATCTTAATTTAATGAAACAAGGGTGGACCATGGGGGATATCGATGACATGGACATCCTTTTTTATTTTGAATTGTTGTTTTATAAACGCGAAGAAAAATCACAGGCGCCGATGGGCTTTATTGACCAGGTTCTGTAAGGAGGCGAGAGGATGGCGGAATTTGAAGATATTATTGTCCGATTTGGGCTTGATGGCGATGAATTTACACGCGGCATCTCGCAGCTGAACCGGTCTTTAAAGCTGATTGACAGCGAATTTAAAGCTGCGAGCGCCCAATTAAGTGGATTCGGAAGCGAGGCAGATCAATTACGGCTGCATGCCGAGGCGCTATCTCAGAAAATTGATGTGCAACGCCAGAAACTGGATGCACATAGAAATGCCGTTCAGAATTCGACGACAAAGCTTGAGCGACATGCACAAGCCACAGCCGAAATAAAAACAAGACTAGACCAGACGAAGGCAGCTTATGAAGCGAGCGCGGCTTCTGTGGGTCACAACGCGGCGGAAACACAGCGGCTGGAACAAGAAGTGAAGCAGCTTGAGCAGGAGTATCGCCGCAGTGTGCAAGCGGTTGAAAATGCAAATCGAGCACTAGAAAATAACAAGATTCAGGCCAATCAAGCGGAAGCAGCCTTAAACAACATGCAAAACGAGCTCAAACAGGTAAACGAAGAGGCGAAGAAAAGTGCCTCTATCTTCAATCAAATGGGCGAAAAGATGCAGGGTGTTGGGCAGCGTATGCAAAGTGTAGGCTCTGAGATAGCACAACCTTTCGCAGTAGCGGCAACAGCCATCGGCGGTGCGATAGGGCTGGCTGTTAAAAAATCTATGGACTTTGGGGCGCAAATGTCGCGTGTAGGGGCTATTGCAGGGGCTACGGGCGCTGACCTTGAAGCGATGAAAGAAAAGGCGCTTGAACTGGGTGCCAGTACATCTAAATCAGCCACAGAAGTTGCGCAGGGCATGGAAATGATGGCAGCCAAAGGGTATGATGCTCAGCAAGTCATCGCAGCGATGCCCGGTGTGATTTCGGCTGCTGAAGCATCAGGCGAGGATATGGCACTGGTAGCTGATACAGTTTCATCTGCACTGAACGCATTTGGATTAGAGGCTTCTAAATCTACGCACGTTGCTGATGTACTTGCTATGGCAGCGAATCGGTCCGCAGCCGGTATTGAAGATATGCAGTACGCATTCAAATACGCAGCTCCCGTGGCGAAGCAGTTAGGAATTTCTCTGGAAGAACTGGCTGCGGCCACGGGTATTATGAGTAATAACGGAATCAAAGGAGAGCAAGCAGGGACAACACTTCGAGCAGCACTTCTCCGTCTGGCCGATCCTCCACGAGAAGCAGCAAATCAACTTTTGGATTTAGGCATTAAAATCGAAGATGCAAAGGGGAATATGCTTCCCTTCTCTAACATTATTGGTCAGGTTGCCAACAAAACGGAGGGAATGGGAACAGCAACCAAGGCAGCAGCCCTATCGGCTATCTTTGGAACGGAAGCCGTATCCGGAATGCTTGCTCTAATTGAGGCAGGTCCAGAAAAAATAAACGAGTTCGCGAATGCGTTAGAAAATTCGAATGGCGCTTCAGCGGAAGCAGCGCGACAAATGAAGGATAATTTAGCTGGAGCGCTTGAAGAGTTGGGCGGCGCGTTTGAGACAGCTCAAATCTCCATTGGTGATGCCTTAGCTCCGGCAATTCGCGCCATCGCTGAAAGTCTACAGGTGTTGATAGATGGGTTTAATAATCTTCCAGAGCCTATGAAGCAATTTCTTGCGATTGGCGGTGCGATTTCTACTGTATTGATTGGACTTGTAGCGGCATTGGGTCTGGTTGCAGCGGGAATCGGTTCTTTCATTTCTGCTTTTGGTACCATGGCTGGCGTTATTGGCGAGGCAGGTGGAGTGACCAGTATTCTAGCCACAGCATTGCGAGTTGTTACCGGTCCGATTGGTCTTGTGGTAGGAGCCATTGTCGCCCTTGGAGCAACTCTCATCGGGGCATGGAAAAACAGTGAAGTGTTTCGAAATGCGATTACAAACGGATGGAAACAAATCTCCTCTACGATTATGAGTGCGTTAGCACCGATTGTTCCTGTGTTTGACCAGCTAAAAGGCGCATTCGGTTCGCTCATGTACGCCATTACCGGCGGCGCTACAACAACGGATGGGGCTTTTAAAAAGATAGGGGATGCCATAGGTGCCTTTATCAATTCAAGTTTAGGAACTACCTTGCCTGTCATTAAGGCAGCATTTGAAGGGATTTCTGCTGTGGTTGTCGCTGTAGTAAATATTGTGATTGAAGCCTTTAATGGACTGGCTCAGTTTTGGGTTTCATATGGCCCGACAGTATCAACAGCATTCAATTCTGTGAAGGAAGCTGTTATGCAAGCGCTGGGCGCAATCGTACCTTTTGTCAGCGCGAAACTCCAAGAGATGAAAGCGTTCTGGGATCAAAACGGGTCACAGATCATGCAGGCTGTATCGGCGGTTTGGAATGGGATTGTAGCAACGATTTCTGGTGTTATGACCGTATTGGCACCGATCGTATCAGCAGGATGGACAGTAATTAAGGTCATTATTCAATCAGTCTGGGAATCGATTAAGGGTGTTATTTCTGGTGCGATGAATGTTATTCAAGGTATTATCAAGGTGTTTACTGGCTTGTTTACAGGCGAATGGTCTAAAGTCTGGGAAGGCGTGAAGCAGGCAACCATCGGTGCTGTACAGTTTCTCTGGAACGCCATTCAACTTACGCTGTTCGGTAAGGTATTGAGTGCGACCAAGGTGTTTGTTTCAGGTTTCAAGGCGGCGATCACAGCAGGATGGACATCCATCAAAAGTGTGTTTACGAGCTCTATCAGTGCAGTGCAGGGCGCAGTAACAAAGGGATGGAACGCGATCAACTCTATTAGCAATACGATTATGAACGCGGTAAAATCTACGCTTTCTTCCATTTGGAAAGGGATATCCTCATTTGTTACTTCTGCAGCAAATGGCATGCGAAACGCTGTAACAGCTGCTTGGAACGGTATAAAAAATAGCGTTATCAATGCCGCAAAAAGTGTATGGCAGGCTGTTACAACTCAATTTAAAGCAATGAAAGAGGCTGTTGCCTCGACCATGAAGGAAGTAAAAACGACTATAGAAAACATTTGGAAAAATGTTGTTGCCTTTTTTAAAGGGATCAACTTGGTTTCTGTAGGTCGTGATATTATCCAGGGATTAATCGCTGGGATAATGGGCAAGGCCGGAGAGTTGTACCAAAGAGCGAAGGAAATTGCCAATCGAATTGAATCCACTATTCGCGGTGCATTGGATACCCACTCTCCTTCGCGCGTTATGCAAAAAGTTGGTCACGATGTCGGTGACGGTTTGGCATTAGGGATCTCTCAGAAAGAGAGTGCGGTTAAGAAGTCATCAGAAAAACTAGCAAAGCAAGCAGAAAAAGCAGCTAAAGACGCAGCAGCCAAGCAAAAGAAATCATTTGATACATCAATGAAGACAGCAGAATACAATTTCAAGATAGGTAAAGTAGATCTATCTGGTTATATCAAATCACTAGAAGACATTCGAGCGAAACAAGCAAAGACAACAGAACAGATTCAAAAGGTAAATTTAACCATTAAAAAAGCAGAGACCGATCTGGCTAAACAGTTAGATGAGATCAACAAGAAAAAATTTGAGTCATCGAAAAAATGGATCGACGAACGCAAGTACTATAATGAGCTCTCTCTTGAACAGGAGTTGGCAGCATGGCAGAGAGTGGCCGCTCGCTATCAACAGGGTACACAGGAAAGAATCGAAGCAGAGCGGGAAATCTACCGGGTAAAGCAGGAACTCAACCGAGCAAGCTTTGATAACTCCAAGCGCTGGATTGATGAACAGAAGTACTATAACAACCTCTCTATCGAGGAAGAGTTAGCAGCGTGGCAACGGGTACAAGCACGTTATAAATCAGGTACTGCTGAGCGCAAGGAAGCGGACCGGGAAATCTATCGCGTACGTCTTGAAATGATGAATAAGTCCATCGAAGACGAGTACAAGGCAGCTGTAGATGCGATTGATCGAGCAAGCAAAGCGGTTCAGGAAGGAACCGAGCGACAAAAGGAAGCGATTGAAAGCCGTCGTGATGTTACACTTGATTCTCTCAAACGAGAAGAACAAGCGGAAATGGATAGCCTAGATCGTCGCCAGAAGGCTTATGAGCGTTCACATCAAGATCGATTAAAGATGCTAGACGACGAAACAAACCGAGCCATAAAAGGGCTGCAAGCGCAGATCGACGCCATTGATCGACAGGGAAAAGACGAGGACAACGCCTACAAGGATGCTGACCGAGGCCAGCAGATGGCCGACTTACAAAAACAATATGACAAGTATAAGGTCTCTGCTTCAGCGAAAGGACAGAAGAAAGCGGCCGATCTTCTCAAGCAGATACAGGAACTACAGACAGAGATCGAGCGCGACCAGCAGGCACGACGCCGGGAACAGCAAAAAGAAGCACTAAAGGGACAGATTGACGATATAAAAGAATCGGCTGAGCAAAAGAAAGAACAGTGGCAAGTTGAATTTGATCGTCAAAAGGAATGGTTTGATCAGGAGAAGCAACAGCGCCAGTCCTACTATCAACAGCGAGAAACGCAGTTGAAGGCGGCATTCGATGCGGAGCTCCGGGCACTAGAAGAGAGCACGAGGCGGCAGCAGGCACAGCTTGAGCAGCAGAAGATTGATGCGGAGAACACACGCAATCGCATGCTTGAGGATGCCAGAATCAAAGCGCGGGAGAATTTGAATGTCGTTGAGAGCGGCCAACAGCAGATCATCAACACGCTCCAAAACAAGAACCGTGACTACTATCAAAGCGGCCAGACGTTGGGGAATATGTTCGCCTATGGCTTGGAGAGCAGCATGTCACGCGTAAGGGAAGCGGCAAATAGAGTAGCCCAGGCTGTCTCAAATAAGTTGAAACTTAACTCTCCGGCGAAGGAAGGGCCGCTATCTACGCTGGATACTTGGTGGAACGCTTTCTCAGATACAATTCTAGAGGGCTTGGATACACGGGCGATTAATTCAGCTATGAATGCGATGGTGAATCCGAATCTTTCGTTCGGTTCTTTGGGAGCTATTAATAGAGCTGGTGTCGCTGCAGGAAGTAACGATATAAAAATAGAAATAAATAACAGAGGGATGTTTGATGGGGCTAACTTTCATGACATGGATAAAATCGATCAGGAATCCTTGGCAAGAGATGTAGGAAATAAAATTGCTAATCAAACATTGACTGCTTTGCGTTCAAAAGGGAAAAAGGGAGGGTAGAATGAAAAGAAAGAACGGAGGAAGTTGGGAAGTTGATGCACCCGGAGAAGCTGCAACTCATTGGATTAATTACGTTTATAACAAAGATAAACGGTCAATCTACCTTTTAAGCGGAGAAAGCAAAGAATATTGGTTGGTTTACGGAAAAGACATTGAAGATGCATTGATAAAAACGCTTCCTTCAGATTACATGGAGCGGTCAGCTGTTATGAAAACGCAGTATATTGATAAACATAACGCCCGTGTTCCAATAGTAATAAAAGTGCCAGAAAAAGAAGAGTATCCTGAAGTCGGAGCTGTAAGTAAGCCAGGTTTTTTGGTGCCGGTTAAATTGGAAAAGGGAAGATGGATCATTGACTTAGTATCCTGGATTAAGCAGTTAAAGCTTTAGCTAAACTGCTTTTTCTTTTGTTTTGAAAGGAGGGACAGATGAGCGACCTCACATACAAAGGCACTTCAGCCCTCTCCCAGGGCGTTCGTATCGAATCAATCAAACGCCCCCTGCTCGCCAATATGCGACAGCAGCATGAGGAAATTGCCGGCCGACATGGAAGCTACTCTTTTACCGATGGCACACTGGAAGATACGGTGATTGAGGTAGCGTGCTGGCTCTCAGCTGATAGCCGAATGGATCTGCGTTCCCGTGCCCGGCAACTAGCCTTCTGGTTGTACTCAAAAGAAAAGCAGCGCCTGATGTTCGATGATGAACCAGGCGTTTTTTATTTGGCTCGACTGGCCAATCAAATCGATATGGAGACACTTATCCGGCACGGTCGGTTTACGCTGCAGTTCCGTTGCGATCCGTTCGCGTATGCCCTACAGGAACAAGTAGACAGGCAGTTTATAACCGCTAGTTCCCAATTTGTTATACAGGTTGAAGGGACAGGATCGACACAACCAGTTATTGCTGTGAAAAACAACGGAGGTAGCGCCTTATCTGGGTTTACATTGACCGTAGAAAATGAAGTGGAGGAATGATCAAGATGCCTATGTCAGATTACTTGGAGAATAAAATTTTAAATCACATCTTTAGAGGGTCGGCATCCACAGCACCAGATGCTGTTTATGTTGCACTCTACACAAATGACCCTACGGATGCAGATGTAGGTACTGAGGTAACGGGCGGCGCGTATGCAAGACAGACAGCGACCTTCTCTGCTCCTACGCAGGTAGGAGGCAAAGCGACCATTCAAAATACAGCGGATGTGACTTTCCCACTTGCAACAGCCAACTGGGGAACCGTCACGCATGTTGGCCTTCGTGATGCAGCAACAGGTGGGAACATGTTGTATTACGGACCGTTAGCAAATGAAAAAACAATCAGCACAAATGACCGGTTTAAATTCTTTGCGGGCGATCTAAAGCTTGATATTGATTAAGAGGTGAACAGCTATGCAAACATTATATCCGGCAATGTCAAATTCGCCTCTAACTTCTCTTGCAGCAGCTATTACAGCGATACAAACTACCATTGATGTGGTAGACGGGAGCAAACTTCCCGCAGCGCCAAACCTGGCGACAATAGGAAATGGAGAAAGCGCAGAAACCATTCTCTACACAAGTAAAAGCGGGAATGCATTATCCGGAGTCACACGGGGGCTTCAAGGAACTTCGCAAGCGTGGTCAAGTGGGATACAGATCGGACGGTTCTTCACAGCATATGACCATGATGCGTTTATTGAGCACATGAACGCACGACCCATTATGTCAACACAAGACAGCACGTTTTATGTGGACTCTACAATCGGAAATGACAGCAATGATGGAAAAACAGCAGCTACACCATTCAAAACAATTGCTATGGCTGTTTCAAAGATTCCTCAAATCGCGAATCATACGTTTACTATCGCAATCGCAGCCGGAACATACAACGAAGACGTGACCCTTCAAGGCTTTTATGGAAAAGGGTTAATTCTCATCAATGGCAGTTCGACCGCAGACAACAGCCGGTCTATAAAATCTATCACGAAAAATAATTGCGGTGTTCCTGTCATCACAACTGGGTTATACGCCACAAAAGCAGATGGAATTGGGTTTACGGCCAATCGGTGTGTTCATGCAGTTTTCGCTAAATGTAAAATTGATGTGGCGGCTTCTCAGAACGGCATTTCTCTGTTCGCCTCAAACGGAATCATACAAAATTGCAGTATTTCCAATCGAAGCAATGCTATTACAGCTACAATTTCCACCGTATCATCTGATACGAACACCGGAAGCGGTAATTCGGTAGGTTTATACGCTGCTCAAGGAGCTACCATCGGAAAATCTGGCACACAACCTTCAGCAACGGCTGCCGAACAAGTATATGGAGGAGGGCAAATCAGATGATCGGTATCATGTATAACATTCAATCAAAAGAAGTGATCGAGCGTATCGATGATATTCAAGCCTTCAGCGATACTTCTCTTGTTGGTGAAGAATCAGCAATATATGGTATTAATCCGAAGGAAGCTGATTTTGTCATCGTAGAATCAAGTGATCTGCAAACAGGAGATATTATTGATCTTTCCGTCATAAGCGACATACGTCACTTGATGCCAAAAACAACAGAGCAAAACATAGAACAAATACGAAATGACTACGATCAGGCCATTAGAGAACTCACGATGTTAATCGCGATGCAACAGGGGGTGTAACATGATATTTACAAAAGAAAGCCCTGTTGTTCAAGCGTGGGTACGGGGCATTCAGAGTGGGGGAAAAACGATTGAAGAAGTACCTAATCTTTCTAACCTTCGCAGCGTTGTTGCTGAAGCTTTGGAAGGAGGTGAGACACATGTTTAACGAAGACAGTATGCTAGTTAAAATCTGGTTTTCTGCGGTAGTATCAGGAACATACCGTTATGATCAAGTCCCAAACCTGTCCAACTTGAAAGAAGAGGTAGGAAAAAAACTTGAAAGCATGGGTTATCCAACAACCGAACAAGTAGTGTGAGATGTCTTTCCAAAGAGAAAGGCATTTTTATTTTGGGGTCTACTAAGACCCCTCCCCAAAAGGGGTGAGGGATATGTTTAATCGCGGCATGTTTAATACAATGCCTTTTAATAGACAAGTAGAAAGCAGCGAGGTTTTTTCAACGGCGACCCTATCAGGATCAGGGAGTGCATCTTCGATAGGAGCTATAGAATCATCGGGGCAAACCACACTTTCCGGAACGGTGGGACATGCTTTTTCGGCAGGGATCGAAACATTCAGCACGGCCCTTTTATCTGGGGAGAGTGGTGCAGAGTTTATCATCAGTACGCCTGGGACTGCTTTATTATCTGGAAGCAGTGGATTAGGAGGAACCGGGCGGAAGTTTGTGACGCAGCGCCTGCAATTTACTGGCACCTTACAACCAGGTGAACAGTTGGTGATTGATACAGAGAAAATCACAGCAACAATCAACGGGCAGAATGCACTGAATCAAATAACGGGATCGTTTTTTGATCTTCAACCAGGCGCAAACACAGTAACTTATGCTGACAAGGAAAGCGCACGAAATATTGACATGATTTTGCGTCATCGCGGACGCTTTTATTAGGGGGTGAGGGGTTGTATCCAGTTGTATACAGCAAATTCGAAGACCAATACGAGGGGTATGGCTTGGCTGTGCTCGAACACGCAAAAGATGTCCGAGTCTACGAGAAACTAAACGGTGAGCATACACTTGAATTTGTACTTCCACGAAACGATCCGAAGTGGCAGTATATCGAAGCTGAGAACTTCATCAAGGCAGACGGACATTTATTCATTATCCGGACTACCGAAGAACAGCGGGATAATAACGGCAGGCTGCTTTCCAATATCCAATGTGAGCATATCTTTACTGAACTGCTGGATGAATATATCCAGTACGAAGAGCTAATCAACGTAACACCCCCCTTTGCTCTAGAGCGGTTTCTGAACGGAACTCGCTTCCATCCAGATGCAACCCGACTGACAGGAAATCGAGATTTAGAGGTTGAGGATGGCACACCGATTACAGCTATCAATCTGATGCTGAAGGAATGGAATGCAGAAGTGATGTGTGCCGGCCTGCCGGGAGCAGACGGGCGATTCAAGGTAACACTACTCCCTGAACGTGGAGTGGATCGGGGCGCACAGATTCGCTACCGAAAGAACCTCAAATCCATCAAACGAACAGTAGACAGTCGAAGCGTGATTACTCGTTTATATGTCTACGGAAAAGACGGGCTGGGGATCGAAGGAGCTCTCAAAAACACTGGCGGCCTTTCATATATCGACAGTCCCCATATCGGTATGTATCGACATCCAAAAAAGGGACCTGTCACATTCAACGATATTGAAGATCCGGATGAATTATACGAAGCAGGATTGAAGCACCTAGCTACTGTAGATACGCCTCAACTGACGTATGAAGTGGACGTAATGGAACTGGAGGATGAACAGAAAGAGCTTGGTGATACGGTCCGAGTGATAGACGAAGAGCTCGGCATCGATGTATCTGCACGGATTGTAGAGTATGAACGATACCCGTATGAACCGTGGCGGGGAAAAGTCGTTCTGGCTAACTTTCGATCAGGGCTGACAGACTTCCTTTCTGAGCTACAGGATGCGAAGGATACCGTGCAAAAAGTGATGCCAAATGGCCGGGTAAGCGCCTCGCGCTTAGAAGGAATCATTAATACATTAAAGACGAGAATCACCGGCAGTACAGCGATGGCGAAAGCTGAGGTTATGGAGGATAAAGGCATTGTATTCGAAAATACGGATGTCAACTCTCCCGACTACGGTGCTCTTTATCTCGGTCCCGGACTTTTAGCAATTGCCGACCGGAAAATAGGTGGGCAATGGGACTGGCGCGCGTTTGGAACCGGTGCCGGGTTTACAGCAGATGAAATTGTAACGGGCGTTTTAGATGCTGCGCTTGTAAAAATTCTAGCAAGTAACGCTGTGTATATGGACGGAACGGGTCTGCACGTGATCGATCCACAGGGAAAAGAGCGCGTGCGGCTTGGAGAATTCAAAAAGGGAAGCTATGGGGCTAAGTTTTCTGGCGGTGAAGTATACGCTTCTCGCTTTCAAACAAGTGAGGAAGGAGCAACAACCTATGTGGCACTGGAACCACCTACTTCACTTGTGTGTTATAAAGACGGGAAAAAGATTATTAGTATCGACGCCGGTGCAGCAGAGCCACGTATCAACATCTATGACAATAACGGCACCCGTTTAGCAAGCATAAGTAGATTTCAAATAAACAATCTTATATACGCTGGCTTTATAGCGCCTTCTGAATCAAATGGTATTGTAATTTCAGCTGGCGGTAATACATTAAAGCTTTCCAGTGCAGGCGGTGTTTCCTTAGATGTAGCAGGGGAATTTTATATAAACGGAGACGTGTATGCAACGGGGAAAATCCGTGCTGCTGGTGGTGTCTCTTAATCTCAAACGCCTTAAGGCGTTTTTATTTTGGGAGCTGCTGGTCGGCTCCCTCTACTTTTGCCCAGAAAGGGCGGTGAGGAGGATGTAGGTGAATACAAATCAGGAAGTCTTGGAAGCCAAGATCGAAGCACTCAGCCGTAACGTCGAGCGTTTGGAGAAGCAGCTCAACGAAGAAGTTGGCCGTCTTGAGAAACGTTTTACTGAAGATATCGTTCGGACTGAGAAGCAAATTTATGCGGGCATGCAGCGCCTAGAGCAGCGTATGAGTTCGCTTGAACAGAAGCAGGAGGCCGGAGCCGTTGAGGTAGCGCGACAATTCACCAAGAATTCGGAGCAAGTATCCGGCCAGTTCGCTAAGTCAAGCGAGCAGATGATTGAGATGCAGACCCGTGTAAAGGCGCTGGATGAAAAGCTGGTTACCTCGCATGCTCAAAACTTCAGCTTGCTACAGGACGTGAACAAGCAGCTGGCAGCGCATGGTGAATGGATGCGCGGCTTCATTGATGCGGACAAGGCTGGCGAGGAACAAACAAAAGGCAGAATGCTCGGGTGGATCGGAGCGATTGGCACGGCTGTAAGCGGCGCTGTACTGGCTTTTTGGGCATGGTGGTCAAAAACACAATAAGGAGGAGAATAGAATGCGGATAATTACAATCGAGCAGCTGCTGGACATGCTGGTAGAAAAAATATTAATGAGGGGGAAGGAAAATGCAAATTAAAGGGATCGACGTATCGCATTGGAACGGAGTAGTTGACTGGAAGAAAGTTGCCGCTGATGGCGTAAAGTTTGTTTTCTTAAAAGCAAGCGAAGGCACGAGCTATGTAGATAAAACATTCAAAACAAATGCCGCACGAGCGAATGCTGCGGGGATTCATGTAGGGGCCTATCACTATGCGAAATTCGATAGTGTTGCGGAAGCAAAGGCAGAAGTACAACATTTCTTGCGTACTGTTTCCGGTGTGAAAATCACATACCCACTTGTACTGGATCTGGAAGAGAACAAGAAGAAAGCAAGTAAAGTCGTTTTGACAGATGCTGCTGTTGCCTTCCTAGATGCTATCGAAAAAGCTGGATATTTTGCAATGATTTACGCCGGAAAGTCTTTTCTTGAAACACAATTAGATGAAAAGCGTCTGAACCCCTATGCTAAATGGATTGCCCGTTATAATTCGTTCCTGGGGCGCGGCGCAGATATTTGGCAGTATACGGATAAAGGGAAAGTAAACGGGATTTCTGGGAATGTAGATATGAATTGGTCCTATTGTGACTTCGCTGCGTTAATATCAAGTAAAAATGTTTTTAAGTCTCCTACAGCAGTCGGGGCGGTGACAGACAGTAAGGAGCCGACCTGCCGAATCATTGTGAACGGTGCAAAACTGGACGCACTCGGCATCATTCGAAATGACCTCTCCTACTTGCCTGTACGGGCTGTAGGCAACGCGACAGGGGTTAGTGTTGAATTCTGTAACGGAAAGGCCACGCTGGGCAAAGGGACGCTTGAGACAACTATTGTGATTGATGGAGCAGGGTATGCACAGGCGCGAGAGATAGGCATGGTGCTCGGCTACCTGGTTGATTGGAATGGTAAAACACGAACGGTAAAACTGACAAAGGGAGCGAGGTAGAAGATATGAAGGAGCGATTGAGAGACCCGTTTCTGTGGGTTGGCCTTGGTGGTTTGGCCTATCAGGCATTGAATCAGGCAGGCGTTGTTATCCCGCAGGAGACATGGGATATGCTGTTGGATACGGTTAGCTATCTGTGTATCGGAGTTGGCGTGGTATCTGGGTATAAAGAGAGGAAGAAATAAAAAGACCCACTATCCATTTTGGATAGCGGGGTTACATTAAAACATATCACATTGAACTGATACGATTTCGGGTCTTGATGGAAAAATAATATAAAACATCATTTCCTGTAACGCCTCTTCTGCATTTTGTTTGGTATGAAAAAAATATGCTTGGTTAATATTTAATGTAACCGTTACTGAGTGATGACTCCATTTTTCGAAATATGAATAGTTTTCTTCCCCAGGGTATATCATTCTAATTGCATACTTAATAGAGTCTTTATTTAACATTTACCTACCCTCACTTTAATATATTAAATCTATAACTTTAAATTATAGAAGGTAATAGGTTCAATAGTGCTTTTTTATTAACGAAATTAAACTATTGTTGGTTTATTAGTAGTCAATTGTATAACGTTATTGGCAAGTTCGTAAAATGTTTTATGAAAGTCAGCTCTTGCAATTTGCATATTGGTTAAAATATTACCGCCTTGTTCCAATTGCTCATCTGTTAAAGCAAATATTGGTACGTTATATTTTTGAGATTGAGCAATTAAACTGTTAAAGTCAGAAATATTAACCAAGTTATAGGGTTCTTCTTTTATAGGAGCATTTAAGAACTCTTCTCTATTGACAATCATGTCTAATTCTTTTAAGACTGGAACTAGATTGTGATCTACATTTTCTACAATTCTGTCTATCCATCTTTGGAAGGACTTGGCTGGACCTCCATTCTTAGGTCTGTATCTTTGGAGAATAGTCCCGATGAATTTTGGAGTTGTTTCAGGAAAAATATAATCCGCTTTGGTAAAAATTGGATTTTTCCTTATGGAAGAATATGTGTGATACCATTCCGGTAAAACTTGAGTTAGTGAGTTGATTGCCATATTACAAAAATAGTCAGGAGAACATGGAATGATAAAATAGTTACTTTGCATAAGGAGATTAGCGTTTGTTGCATTAACGCTTGGACTCATATCAATTAAAATATAATCAAAGCGGTATTCTTGTGCAGTTATTCTTAATAAATGAGAAATAGCTCCAGGTATATTTTGTGTAAATCTTAGACTACCTGTTAACTCTTGGGCAATTCCTATAGAAACATCGAAGTTGGAGAAGTTGATATGACCGGGTAATAAAAATAAATTCTCTCTATTAGGTATATGGTAGCATCGTACAGGAGATAATGGGACAGGCTTGGACTCAAAGACTGGATCCAAAGCTGATTTGATGTTATCTATATCACTATTTGTATAAAAATCTTCAAAATCTTCATGACCGGATAGACTAAGACATAGGCCTGTCAAATTACATTGAGAATCTGCATCCACCATTAAAACTTTTTTCCCTAACTCAGCTAACATCCAAGCTAAATTGAAAGTTGTTGTAGTTTTACTAACTCCTCCTTTGTGATTAAAAAGGGATATGATTTTTGTCATATATTCCACCTGCTTTTTGTAAGATATACTTATTTTAATAGATAATAAGATTCTTCAAAGCAAAAAAAAAACATCAAATTTCGACATTATTTCAATTTTTTATCATTTGAAGTAATTGTTTGTTTAATCATATAGTATGACTAGTATTATTTTGCTTTTTGTATACTTACTATAGATAAACAAAGATTTAATATTTTAAATTAAGTTCTGATTGTCTCGCAAAATCAGAACTGTCATTATGAATTAAACTCGACCCGTAGAAGTTTTGTTGAAAGTAGAGTTAGTAGTTCTATCCTTTAGAATGTAAGAACGGACAGTGCGCCTGTTATGAGTATATTGAAAAGTATTTTGTGCTCCTGGAAAGTACTGTGAGAAGCAACACGGTGTATATGCTACATGATTGAAGCAGGCATCTTAGATGGTAATTATGTGATCGTCTGCTGCTAGAGAATCTTACCGTGAGACTGACCCTGCTGCCAGATGTTACGATTTTAGGCAAGATGATTGGAATGTACCGGAACGTATATTAAGAAAAAGACCGGTAAAAGTAAAGAGAGCGATTTAACAAGGAACCGGCTGAGCGCTGGTTCTTTTTATATGTACATGTAAACAAGCAGCATCTGCATACCTTTCACTAACGGAGGGGATGCGCAGATGCATATTAAAATCATTAAAGGCAGTTCTACTGACAAACATATGCTCGCCTGCTATATTTATCTCAAAGACAAGTATAGGAGGGAAAAGCTGCGTGATCGGTATCTATGCAAGGGTGAGCACAGAAGAACAGGCCAAGAGTGGATTCAGTCTGGAGAGCCAGGTCAGGGAGTGTCGGAAGAAGGCCGGGAGTAGTGAATGTAAAGAATATATAGATGAAGGAATCTCTGGTGAGTTTTTAGATCGGCCGGCTTTATCACGCTTACGTCAGGATGTTCGTGATGGTCTTATTACTAAGATCGTTTGCTTTGATCCGGATCGGTTGTCACGTAAGCTTATGAACCAGCTGCTTATCACAGAAGAATTCGACCGGCGCAGCGTGGAACTGGTTTTTGTTAACGGGGAATATGCACGCACACCTGAAGGTCAGCTTTTTTACAGCATGCGCGGTGCGATTGCAGAATTTGAAAAAGCCAAGATTAATGAGCGAATGAGTCGAGGGCGTAAAGAGAAGGCACGCCAGGGGAAAGTGCTACGTGACTTCCAAGTATATGGCTACAGCTATGATAAAGAAACGGAGCAGATGGTTATTAACGAAGAAGAAGCTGCAGTTGTTCGGCTCATTTTTGATTTGTTTACGAAGCCTGGGAAGGTACAGGGAATGAACGGAATCGCCCTTTATCTCACAAAAGAAGGCATTCCGACAAAAAAGGGAAAGGGTGTATGGCATCGACAAGTAGTGCGTCAGATTTTAATGAATGAGGCGTACATTGGGGAGTTTTATCAGAATCGTTGGAATACAGAAGGAATGCTTGGAAATAAGCATAAAGATCCGGATGAGCGTGTACGAATGAAAGAACGTCCAAGAGAAGAATGGATCCATGTCCCTTGTCCACCCATTATTAATAATGAGCAGTTCGAATACGCGCAGAAGCTGCTGCAGGATTCACGGCGTCGCTGGGCTAAAAAAAGCCTAAACAAGTATTTGCTTAGTGGGTTGCTTCGCTGTGCTGATTGCGGAAACACATTGACCGGCCGGCGCGCAAAGAACTGGGGAAAGTATGTCTACGAGTATAGCGACATAAAGAATACGGCTGGTGCCAAGGTCAGAGGATGCGGTAGAAAAGTGAAGGTTGAAGAGCTGGATCATGAAGTATGGGAGACAATCCGTACCTGGTTAGAGAATCCTGATGAAGTGGCTGCGGCAGCAGACGCAGAGAGTGGAGAGCGTGAAGACATTCCATTTGAACAAGTAGAGATTGCTCGCCTGGAAAAAGAGATTGAAAAAGCTAAGGCTGGTCGGAAACGTCTTCTCTCTTTATTTGCTGCTGGTATGGATATAGGAGAAGAAGAGATCAGGGAAGAAATGCGGTCCTTAAAGGAAAAGGAAGAAGTGGCTACAAAACAATTGGAAGAGTTGAAGCTGCGATTTAAGGAAGTAAAGGAAGCTCGATTTAATCAAAACCTGTTGAGCGAAGCAGCTGAATACTATTTGACCAGGCGGCATGATGAACTGACGTTTGAGGATAAACAGCAACTGATTCGCCAACTGGTGCGCGAGATCATTCTTTATGAGGACCATATTGAGATATTCACATACTAAGCAATACTACTGACTTAAGAATCGAGATTTTAATGCATTTACGATCATTAAAAAAAACGAAGAAGGACGTTTCACTGCACGACCCAATTGGAACAGACAAAGAAGGAAATGAGTTTCCCCTACATCTTTATCTGTTGCTTCATTTGCCTATTCGTTTATAGATGCATGCATCTATAAAAATATATAGGGTGATATAGATTATGACAAGCATACTGTGCCGGCATCTAGATGAGTAGTTTCTTTATCGTAAGGTGGATGTTTAGAATTTGTTAAGAGCGGTCTGATAAGATGAAAAAGTAGTCCCAAGAGGATAGAGAGAGTCTCTATAGTTAAACACAACTCAATAGTAGAATAACATAAAAAAATGTATATTTTTTGAATTCTATAATTATTTCTTTTGGGTCGTATGATTACGGTAGGTAAATTGAAAAGGAGATGTATAAGAATGGATGCTTTTATTGGGACAATTTTGCCATGGGCAATAAGTTGGGCACCAAGGTATTGGTTGCCGTGTGATGGTCGAGCGTTGAACATAAACGAATATCAAGCCTTGTATTCTTTGATTGGTGTCACGTACGGCGGCAATGGTACCACTACTTTTAATTTGCCGGATTTGCGCGGCCGGGTTCCTGTTGGGATGGGGCAGCAACCAGGCAGCACTAACTTTGTCATTGGTAGTCACGGAGGTACTGAGAACACAACGCTTACCACCACCCAACTGCCGGTACACAATCATACTTTCTCTGGAAACGTACATGTAAACATTGGAGCACCTGCGAATACAGATGCACCGACGACCAACACACCAGCTGCGAACACAAGTCTTTCGGTAGCCAAAGACTCAACAGGTGACGTAGCGAATATTTATAACACGAATGCGCCTACGATGATGACAGCAACCATGAGTTCAACAGCTACGGTCAGCGGAGCTACGGGAGCGGCCGGTGTTGGCCAACCGTTCAGCAACATACAGCCGTACCAAGTCATCAATTATATCATTTGTGTAAATGGTTTGTATCCAAATCGCCCCTAATGGTTGAACATGTAGTAACCTTGCGAACTGTTGAAGAGGTGGACGAGGCAATTCTTTTGAATCTCTTTTTCAACAGCAGCTCCGACTTGCAGAACATCCCAATCCCGGACGATGCCAAAAATATACTCATTCGTCAACAGTTTCTGGCCGAGCAGCATTTTTTAAAGACGCATTTTCCTGATGCTGATGTAGGCGTGATTTTTTGGAATGAATATCCGATTGGAAGATTACATGTGTATAGAGGACAGGAAGCGTATCGAATTCTGGCGATTGCACTCCTTCCTGAATTCCGTAATAGGGGAATCGGAAGTAGTTTACTAGAAGGTATCCTGCAAGAGGCCACAGCCAGCAAAAAAAAGGTGTGTTTACAAGTTGCTTGGCATAACGGGCTGGCGCGGGCTTTCTACGAGCGAATTGGATTTGAAATGGTTGAAGACAAGGGAGTGTATTATGAAATGCAATGGATTCCCTGATTTTTTTGAGGAGTGGGAAGAGGGCGGCAGGATTCAATCTGAAGTTTTTACTTGTTCAAAGAGAGTATTTCATGTGTCACTATGCGAATAAAGGGGGAGAGTGTTATGGGAAAACAAAGGTCATCTCTAAAAGGGATGACGTGGTTGGCTCTGTTTTGCATGGTGCTTACTTTGGTATCACCAGTACAATTGATTTTTTACCCGAAAGCGGCTTCCGCGGCAACAACACCGCAGAATCAGAATTTTGATAATGAACCAACGGGCTCAGGACTTACAACACCACAGATCATAGGTGATTGGACGTTTAGCATGGTTAGCACTGCAGGGGGGAGTCCCAAGACCCAAGTCAAAAAACTAGCTCCTAACACGACAAATGACTTGTTATTTTTGGGGGGGTTTGAGGCTGCTGCGAATGAGTATGCTCGTGTTCAATCAAACACAGGATCGTTCAAGCTCCTTTCTTTTCGAGTCATTGAGCGAAATAGTAGTGCAAATAATTATCGAGTAGTGGGGTATCTTGAAGGAACACAGGTAGCGGGAGCTGAAAAGTCATTCACTCCTCTTTCGGCTGCTTTTTACGATGTGGATGTATCAAATGATTCTGCTTGGAAAAATATTGATGAGTTTCGAATTTTTGCGAATACCACAATTAAGTTGGAGATCGACGATATTATGGTTACCGATCCCATCGTTGCCCCGTTATCCACAAATGCCGACTTAAGTAACCTGAGCCTGAGTGAAGGCACGTTATCCCCATTGTTTGCCTCGGGCACGACAGGCTATACAGTAAATGTGGGGAATGCGGTAAGCAGCCTGACAGTAACACCAACCGTAGCGGATAGCACAGCTACAGTGAAAGTGAATGGTGTAACTGTTACTAGTGGAAACGCGAGTGGGGCGATCAGCCTGAGCGAAGGAAGCAACTCGATTACGGTAGAAGTTACGGCACAGGATGGCACGACGAAGAAAACGTACACGATTACGGTAACGCGTGCCGCATCATTATCGACAAATGCCGACCTAAGCAACTTGAGCGTAAGCCAGGGCACGTTATCCCCATTATTTGCGTCTGGCACGGCAAGCTACACAGTGAATGTGGGAAATGCAGTAAACAGCATCGATGTGACGCCGACCGTAGCGGACGCTGGGGCGACAGTTACCGTGAATGGGAATGCAGCAACGTCGAGTGAGGCAACGACCGTATCGCTGAGTGTGGGTTCCAATCCGATTACGGTAATAGTAACGGCTGCGAATGGCACGACAACGCGGACGTACACGGTTACAGTAACGCGAGCAGCGCCAGCTAATGCCACAACCCCGAATATCGACACACAGCCGACAGATCAAACAGTGAATGTGGGAGGTAGCGCATCTTTGAGTGTAGTCGCGAGTGGTGGCGTCTCACTGAGCTACCAGTGGTACAGCAACACGACAAACAGCAATAGCGGAGGCACGTTGATCAGCGGCGCGACGAGTGCGACGTATGCAGCACCGACAGGTACAGCGGGAACGACGTACTATTATGTGGTGGTGACGAACACAGATAGCAGTGCCACAGGTCAGCAGACCGCCACAGCCACGAGCGGTGTAGCGAAGGTACAGGTGAACGCGTTAACCAACGCAGCAACCCCGAATATCGACACACAGCCGGCAGATCAAACGGTGAATGTGGGAGGTAGCGCATCTTTGAGTGTAGTCGCAAGTGGTGGCGCCTCACTGAGCTACCAGTGGTACAGCAACACGACAAACAGCAATAGTGGAGGCACGTTGATCAGCGGCGCGACGAGTGCGACGTATGCAGCCCCGACAGGTATCGCAGGAACGACGTACTATTATGTGGTGGTGACGAACACGGATACCAGTGCCACGGGTCAGCAGACCGCCACAGCCACGAGCGGTGTAGCGAAGGTACAGGTGAACGCGTTAACCAACGCAGCAACCCCGAATATCGACACACAGCCGGCAGATCAAACGGTGAATGTGGGAGGTAGCGCATCTTTGAGTGTAGTCGCAAGTGGTGGCGTCTCACTGAGCTACCAGTGGTACAGCAACACGACAAACAGCAATAGCGGAGGCACGTTGATCAGCGGCGCGACGAGTGCGACGTATGCAGCACCGACAGGTACAGCGGGAACGACGTACTATTATGTGGTGGTGACGAACACAGATAGCAGTGCCACAGGTCAGCAGACCGCCACAGCCACGAGCGGTGTAGCGAAGGTACAGGTGAACGCGTTAACCAACGCAGCAACCCCGAATATCGACACACAGCCGGCAGATCAAACAGTGAATGTGGGAGGTAGCGCGTCTCTGAGTGTAGTCGCGAGTGGTGGCGCCTCACTGAGCTACCAGTGGTACAGCAACACAACAAACAGCAATAGTGGAGGCACGTTGATCAGCGGCGCGACGAGTGCGACGTATGCAGCACCGACAGGTACAGCGGGAACGACGTACTACTATGTGGTGGTGACGAACACAGATAGCAGTGCCACAGGTCAGCAGACCGCCACAGCCACGAGCGGTGTAGCGAAGGTACAGGTGAACGCGTTAACCAACGCAGCAACCCCGAATATCGACACACAGCCGGTAGATCAAACGGTGAATGTGGGAGATAGCGCATCTTTGAGTGTAGTCGCAAGTGGTGGCGTCTCACTGAGCTACCAGTGGTACAGCAACACAACAAACAGCAATAGTGGAGGCACGTTGATCAGCGGCGCGACGAGTGCGACGTATGCAGTACCGACAGGTACAGCGGGAACGACGTACTATTATGTGGTGGTGACGAACACGGATACCAGTGCCACAGGTCAGCAGACCGCCACAGTCACGAGCAGTGTAGCGGAGGTACAGGTGAATGCGTTAAGCAACGCAGCAACCCCGAATATCGACACACAGCCGGTAGATCAAACGGTGAATGTGGGAGATAGCGCATCTTTGAGTGTAGTCGCAAGTGGTGGCGCCTCACTGAGCTACCAGTGGTACAGCAACACGACAAACAGCAATAGCGGAGGCACGTTGATCAGCGGCGCGACGAGTGCGACGTATGCAGCACCGACAGGTACAGCGGGAACGACGTACTATTATGTGGTGGTGACGAACACAGATAGCAGTGCCACAGGTCAGCAGACCACCACAGCCACGAGCGGTGTAGCAAAGGTGACGGTAAGTAATACGACATTACAGAACAGCTATACAGTTGTAACGAGTAATTTGAATCCATCTAATCAAAGTCAAACCGTAACGTTTACTGCAACGGTATCGGGAGGAACGACTCTTTTACCTGGAGGAACGCCAACAGGAACAGTTACCTTTAAAAACGGTGCAACTATATTAGATACGATTACAGTGAATGCTTCAGGCGTCGCAGCCTATTCAACAAATGCTTTAGGTGTGGGAAGCCATGTGATTACGGCTGTTTACAATGGAGATAGTCATTTTAACAGCAGTACATCTACGCCACTAACGCAAGTTGTAAATGCGAAGACTGCAGGAGGAGGTGGTGGTGGCGGAAGTAGTACACCTGCACAGCCGTCCACTCCAAGTACTTCAAATACTGGGGTAGAAGTCTTGGTCAACGGTAAGGTTGAAAATGCGGGAATTGCCACCACAGCTAAGGTGAATGGTCAAACGGTAACAACGATTGCGGTTGACCCGAAGAAGCTGGACGATAAGCTGGCAGCGGAAGGCCAGCATGCGATCCTTACCATTCCGGTGAAGACGAACGCTGACATTCTTGTTGGAGAACTGACCGGACAAATGGTCAAAAACATGGAGCAAAAGCAGGCGGTTGTCGAAATCAAAACCGATAAGGCATCGTATACGCTACCTGCACAGCAGATTAACATTGATGCGGTATCCGAGCAAATCGGAAAGAGCGTGAGCTTACAAGATATCAAAGTAAGGATTGAGATCTCCAAACCGACAGCGGAAACGGTGAAGATCGTGGAAAACTCCGCAGCAAAAGGAGAATTTACGATTGTAGCCCCACCCGTTAATTTCACGGTAAAAGGAACATATGGAGATAAAACGATTGAAGTCTCCAAATTCAACGCGTACGTAGAACGAACCATCGCGATTCCAGACGGAATAGATCCGAATAAGATTACAACAGGCGTTGTTGTTGAACCGGATGGAGTTGTTCGTCATGTACCAACTAAAGTGATAATGATTAATGGAAAGTATTTTGCAAAAATCAATAGTGTCACGAACAGTACGTATTCTGTTATCTGGCATCCTATCGAATTTAAGGATGTAGAGAAGCACTGGGCGAAGACAGCCGTGAATGATATGGGCTCCCGCATGGTTATCAGCGGTGTGGGACACGAGAATTTTAGTCCTGACCAAGATATTACGCGTGCGGAGTTTGCGGCGATTATGGTTCGGGGATTAGGACTTAAAGTAGAGAATGGTTCCCAGTTATTCAAGGATGTACAGCCGGTAGATTGGTATGATGGCGCTGTGCAAACTGCCTATAAGTACAACCTAATCAGTGGGTTTGAAGACGGAACCTTCCGTCCAAATGATACAATTACTCGAGAGCAGGCCATGGCCATCATCGCAAGAGCGATGAAAATAACGGGTCTTCAAGCAAAACTTCAGATGAAAGAAGTCGAAACGTTGCTGCAGCCATTTAAGGATGCGAAAGAGGCATCAGAGTGGGCAAAGAATGACATTGCTGACTGTCTGCAGGCAGGACTTGTATCCGGAAGAGATGGAAAGCAACTAGCGCCAAAATCATACATTACAAGAGCAGAAGTGGCCGTTATTATTCAGGGGCTTCTCCAGAAATCTGAATTGATTTAAAACAGAAGGGCTATCCTCCAAAGCGTTCTTTTCAACGTTGGAGGATAGCCCTGTTTTGTTCCTATTTATAATAAATCAACAGTAAAAAGGAGACAGCCTAATTTGATGGGTTACCTCCTTTTTTAAAAAAGATAGATAAGATTATGCAATTAGAATAAGGTCTATGGATATGGGTTTCACCATAACGTGTAATGTATCAGAGAATTTCACAGTTTTCTTTCTTCTGCAATTCTTCAAGGATATCCCAGCCAGCGAAATGGAATTCATCTAAAATCTGTTCGATTTCACTGTCCGTTACTGAGGCAGGAGCCACAAAACAGATAGTAGTTTTCCCCACTTTTATGATCATGTCATACGTTTCCATGTAAACATCACCTCTATATGATGTGTATGCAGCGAGAAGCAGAGGACGGGTTTGATTTTTTGAGTTTGTAGGGAGGTTTCGTCATGGAGCGAGTCTGTATGTATCTGAGAAAATCACGTGCTGACCTAGAAGCAGAGGCACGTGGTGAGGGAGAAACACTTGCCAAGCATAAAAAGGCGTTAGTAAAGCTGGCTAAAGAAAAGAATGTACGTGTCATTAACATATATGAGGAAGTTGTGTCAGGAGAAAGCTTGGTACATAGGCCGCAAATGCTGGAGTTGCTGAAAGAAGTGGAAGCCGGTGTATATGAAGCGGTTCTGTGTATGGACCTTGATCGTCTGGGGCGTGGAAATATGCAGGAACAGGGACTGATTCTTGACACATTTAAACGATCAAAGACGAAGATTATTACACCTAGAAAGATATATGACCTAATGGATGAATGGGATGAGGAATATAGCGAGTTTGAGGCTTTTATGGCGCGTAAGGAATTAAAGATTATTACTCGTCGGCTGCAGAGTGGTCGTATCCGATCTGTTGAGGAAGGAAATTATCTTGCCACCACTCCTCCATATGGATATCAAATAAAAAAAACAGATAAAGAACGCTATCTGGTTCCTGATTCTGAACAGGCTCCTATTGTAAAAATGATTTTTGAATGGTATACACATGAGAATCCAAAGTTTCGATTAGGCAGTAATAAAATTGCCAATGCATTGAACCGACTTGGGTATAAAAGTTCAACAGGTCAAGAATGGAAGAGTCATTCTGTGCTTAATATCATTAAAAACGCAGTATATATCGGTCGTATTCAATGGAAAAAGAAAGAGGGAAAGAAATCGAAGGAACCAGGGAAGAAAAAAGATGTTCGTACCCGGCCACGTGAAGAATGGATTGATGTGGAAGGAAAACATGAACCACTGGTGTCTATAGAGACATATGAGAAAGCGCAGGAAATTTTAAATAAGAGGTACCATGTGCCATATCAGCTTGTAAACGGGCTTAAAAATCCCTTAGCAGGTGTAATTACATGTGGAATGTGTGGGTCCTCTATGGTTCTGCGACCGTATGGAAAGCAAAAGCCGCATATTATGTGCTATAACAAGTCGTGTAAGAACAAAAGCAGCCAGTTTGCGTATGTGGAAGCACGTTTGCTGGAAGGCTTAAAATACTGGCTTAAGACATATGAAGCGGAGTGGGATAAACGGAAGCCAAAAGATAGTAACAGTCGAAATGATAATGAATTAGCGATTAAGGAGCAGGCACTTTTAAATCTGTATCAGGAATTGAAGCGGTTAATTCAGCAAAAGGATAAGCTTCATGACTTTCTGGAGAGAGGGATTTATGACGAAGAAACGTATCTCATACGTTCACAAAACGTAGCAAATAGAATGGGAAAGATAAAGGGGTATATTGAAGAGGTTGAGGGAGAAATTGAAACAAAAAAGAGTCAAGGGAAAACCAAACAAGATATTATTCCTACTGTAAAGCATGTTTTAGATTTGTATGAGAAAACGGATGATGCTGCGAAAAAGAATACTATGTTGAAGTCTGTGTTAGAATGCGCTGTTTATATAAAAGAAAAACATCAGAGAAATGACGAGTTTACGCTTGTTATGTATTCAAAGTTACCAAGAAAATAGAATTTTTGGAACACTTACATTGTTAAACATAGACATTATGAAGAGATTGCTCCCCTTTTTTTAATTCAGTTTTATAACAAAAACGCATCTCTTGAGAATAAATCTTAGAAAAACCGATAAGCCATTAGTAGAAATGAAATATCGCTCATTGACATTCTCGGCACAGAAGCGAACGAAGTCGAAGACAAAGTCCAGCTTAAAATCGAAAAAACGAAAATCTACAAACACATTCACATCCTTGATGACCGGGAAAAAGAAGTCATCATCGGTCGATTCGGTCTCGATAATGAAGAAGAACGAACCCAGCGTGAAATTGCTCGTGAGCTAGGGATTTCCCGCTCGTATGTATCACGGATCGAGAAGCGGGCATTGTTAAAATTGTTTCATGAATTTTACAGAAAGAATGAAAACGCAATAAAAAGCTAAGCAATGCACGTTAGTAAGCAACGAATCAGCTTATGTCAAAGCATCAAAAACCTCCCGCGAGCATGTAAAATGTAACCCGAATAACGGACATTTTAAAAAAAGTCCGTTGCTCGGGTTTTTTGTATGGAGAAAAATGAGCTCACATAATGATATAAAATCATAGCTGAAGGTTTACTGACATGCTGTAATCATTAATAAATAGTATCATCAAAATACTGATTTCACCCGATAAAATGAATATAATAATTAGGTAATAAGTCATTAGTGATGAGTCTTTACGTCCGCATATAATGAAAGTCTATTATTTTTTTTCTTACATTTTGTGTTAAAACATCTGCAAGGAAAAGAGGGTTTTAATGATTCGCGTTATGGTTGTCGATGATGAGGAAAGTGCGCTTGATATTCTTGAGATATTATTGCGTGAAATTGGTGATGTAACGGTGGTTGGGCGCTATATGAATCCGTTGCAAGCGATAGAGGCCCTTGAATTTGAACATGTAGATGCTATTTTTCTAGATATCCAGATGCCGGGCTTGACCGGCATGGAGGCAGCAAGACAGATTCGGGCTAAAATGCCGCATACGCAGATTGTATTTACAACCGCCTATTCAGAGTATGCGGTTGAGGCGTTTGAAATCCATTCTGCTGATTATTTACTAAAGCCATTTACAAAAGAGCGATTGCAAAGCACAGTGCTACGGATTGCCAAGACGCAATCTACTCATGAGAACGTTGTAAGTAGGAACCAACAAACACGGGTGCAAAGCTTAGGGGGATTTCAAATATACACCGAAAAAGGGCAGCTTTCTTGGAGAACGAACAAAGAAAAGGAGCTGTGCGCTTTTCTGTTTCATCATGGCGCTAATTCGGTAGATATCGCAAGTATTATTGAAGCCATATGGCCGGACTATCATATGGACAAGGCCAAAAGCTATTTGTATACATGCATTTCGCTTCTCCGAAAGAATTTTCAGGCAAACGGTATTCAAGCAACCGTCAGTAAGGTTGGAAAGGGGTATGCGATACACGCCGAGGGCTTGATGAATGACCGGATCGAATTCGAAGAAATGCTGGAGAGAGCGGTGACGGAAGAGCCGCATAAGCAGATATACGATAAGATAAATGTGTTATATAAAGGCGAATATATGAAGGACTGTGATTTCTCTTGGGCCGCATGGAAACGAACGTATCTGTTGGAGAAGTATATCCATGTATTGCGCCATATGTATCGGCACTTTATGAAGCGTGGGAATATATCGCTTGCGGTGGATAGCCTACAGCGGATTTTGAGACTTTCTCCTGATTCGGAGCAGGATGGTCGAGAATTGATCAAGTTGTATCTCAATACGGGATATCGCAGCGATGCTTTAAAAGTATATCGTCAGCTTGATCATGCGGTTCGCCTGCACTTAGATGCGGGATTGGAAGAAGAAACCGTAAAGCTCTATAAAGAACTGATTGTAGATGAGTAGAAAGCTTGCGGCTGTACTTGTGACAATTGGGATATTGGCAGCGACATACGGAGCGTTCTTTTTGCTATTTAACATGCGTGATGATCAGGCACCGCGTGCGGTTAACGGGATGCTGGACCTGACAAGTTGGCATTTTGCCGAAGATGGGGTTCTTCCACTAGATGGAGAATGGGAGTTCTATCCGGACAAGCTGCTTAACCATGAAGAGATGTCCATTGCCAATCGATATACGAAGTCTCTGGCCACCATCATAGTTCCCGGATCATGGTCACCTTCGATGCATAAGCTTGGGGTGGCTACGTATCGATTACGGATCAATGTGGGTGATACAGGTCAAGTGTATGGCTTGAAGACACTATCGATTCAGATGTCGAATCGTATTATTGTGAATGGCAAAACAGTTGGCTCAAGCGGTCATCCAGCAAGCGATTCATCGTACGAGGCGAAGAACAAGCCGTATGTAGCATATTTTACACTACAGCCCGGATGGAACGAGATTATCGTTCATGTTGCCAACCATGATTTTTTAGCGAGCAGCGGGATTAATAACCCTATATATGTAGGTTTTGCAGAACAAGTTTCAACTTTGCATGATCGAGCACTGGCACATGATTGGATCATAGTTGGTTGTTTTTTGATGATGGGCCTATACTTTATTGGTTTATATACACAGCGTACGAATGATTATTCACTTATCGCCTTCGGGTTCCTATGTATTTTTATTTCTGTCTATTCGGCTACAAGCGGTGAGAAGATTCTGCTTACTCTGTTTGATGCCATTCCTTTTTGGCTTTATATTCGAATTCAGATCATTTCCGTTTACGGTGCGGGCATGATGATATTCCTGTATGCCTATACCGCATTTCGACCATTTTGTTCTCGATGGCTGATTCACATAGGTTTCCTGATTGGATTTGTGTTAATTGTAGTAATGCTTGGGTTTATCAGGTTTGTCTATGATGGAATCATTCCTTTCATTACTTCCTTATACGGCACCTTTCCCTTTCTGTATGTAACGTATGTGTTCGTATTGGCCGCTTTTCATAAGGTGGAGGGCAGTCTCTATTTAATTGTAGCTGCCATTGCATTGAATGCGCATACGATTGTTCAAAATCTGTATGTGTATTTTGATGTGCCGGTTTATTCAATCGTGCCGTTTGAACCGTTTCTTTTTCTCTTGATGATCGCCTTGCTGATGTCGCTTCGTTTTTCCAATGCCTTTAAGCAGATTGAGGAGCTCTCTGTACAGTTGCTGAAAGCAGATAAGCTAAAGGATGAATTTCTGCTGCGAACGTCGCACGAGTTTAAAACACCTTTGCATAGCGTTATGACGATTTCACAATCCATGTTAGACGATACGCCCCATACATTGCCTGAAAAGCAGCAGGAAAAAGTAGCGCTTATTATGAGTATCACAAAAAAGCTCTCCCAGCTTGTATACGATATCTTGGATTTCTCCAAGCTTAAGCAGGGGGATATAGCCATACACCCTGTTTCAGTTGACGTTCGCTCCACAGTAGAGGTTGTCGTACGCATTTTTTCATTTCTAACGGTTGGCAGACAAGTCGAGATTATAAATCGTGTTCCACAGGATATACCATGTGTGTGGGCTGATGAGAATCGATTCATTCAAATCCTCAATAACCTATTAGATAATGCGGTTAAGCATACTACACAGGGGAGTATTATCATATCAGCGGAGGAAAGTAAGGGAAACGTCGAGATTTCAATCACAGATACGGGGGATGGGATTGAGCAGCAGGATGTAGACCGCATTTTTGAGCCGTTTACCTCATTTGATACTGCGGAATATCAAAGTTTCGGATTGGGATTGTCCATCGTAAAACAGTTAATCCATCTTCAGGACGGGGACATTTCTGTATATTCGAGAAAAGGTGAAGGAACAACCTTTACTTTTTGGCTTCCTGTTGCCAAAAAAGACAGCGTTCCAAGAGTGGAGCGTTCGGTATATAACAGCTACGTCAAAGTACCGGAGTATTCATTCTCAACACCCTATTATTCAGAAAAAAATGGAACCCACACGATTCTACTTGTAGATGATCACTTTTCAAACTTAAAAATATTAATAGATGCCTTACAACCGCTTGGCTGTAATGTAATCGCCGTAAAAAATGGCATGGAGGCCATTGAGCAGATTACAAAGCCAAATACGATCGATTTAGTCATTTTGGATTTAATGCTGCCGGGAATGTCAGGATATGAAGTGTGTCAGACGATTCGTAGAAAATATGCTTTGCTTGAGCTGCCTATTATTATGGTCACAACTGCCATTCAGCCGGGAGATAAGCTTACTGCATTTGAGGTCGGAGTAAATGACTTTTTATCGAAGCCGTTCGATACAACGGAACTGCGGGCTAGAGTTAAAAGCCTGCTTGTGATGAAAGAGTCCGTTAGCAAAGCGATTGACTTAGAGGTAGCATTTTTACAATCGCAGATTCGGCCGCATTTTTTGTATAACGTCTTGCATACGATTGTTAGCTTAAGTTATACCGATGTGGAAAAATCGAGAAAACTAACGACGGATTTGGCTGATTATCTACGGGGCAGCTTCCAATTCAGCAACCTTCAGAAGCGAATATCCTTTGGTCAGGAGCTACTCCTTGTTCAATCATATGTGGAGATTGAACGGGCGAGATTTAAAGATCGTATACAGGTCGAGTATGATATTGCGGCAGCGATGTACGGTGTCGGGATTCCACCGCTTCTTATTCAACCATTGGTGGAGAATGCGATTCGTCACGGTATTGGCGAGCGGATAGAAGGTGGAGTTGTTACGATTACTGCGTATGAAGCTGATGATTATTATCGTATCGAAATTGAAGATAATGGTGTTGGAATCGAAAGTGAGCGGCTTGAGCAATTGCTAAGGCCGGAATTGGATGCTTCACAAGGGGTTGGCTTGAAGAATATTTCCAAACGATTGAAATATGAGTACAACACAGAACTAAAAATAGAGAGTGTCCTTGGTAAAGGAACGAAGGTAACGCTGCTGCTTCCGCGGGATACAGCGAACGATCAATTATAAATCTAGAATACAGACAGAATGATTTGAGTTTGAAGGCGGAGAAGGAGTTTCACGTATAGCGGTATAGAGCAGGAGGAAACACCCGTTAGAATAGGGCTGTCTATTCTATATGGGTGTTTTTCTTTTTCACTCACTGATGGTAAGAATATTTATCCATTGGAAAAACAATACTAAACCCGACATCATACTTGATGAGAGGAGCGGAACAAGGTGGATGATTTGCAGCTTGCCAGAGCTATGTTTGGAACCACGATGGGGTTCCACATTATTTTCGCTACGCTTGGTGTAGGATTGCCGCTAATGATTCTTGCAGCAGAGATTTTATATCAATGGAAAAAAGATAGGGATTATCACATTATGGCCCAGCGCTGGACGAAAGGGTTTGCGGTGCTGCTTGGCGTTGCCATCCCGTCTGGAACCATTGCTGGAGTACAGCTTTCGTTGTTATGGCCTGGATTTATGGAAGTGGTGGGAAAGGTCATTGCTCTTCCGTTTCAAATTGAGATTTTTGCCTTTTTGTTGGAAGCATTATTCATGTCGATTTATGTATATGCGGCAGATCGGCTCTCGGCTGGAATGCGGATTCTAAGCGTTAGCCTAGTAGCGCTCGGCGCGTTGGCGTCAGCTGTCTTGATTACGAATGTGCATGCGTTTGAAGGAACGCCTGCCGGATTTCGTATCGTGGACGGTCAGATCGTAGACGTAGATCCGTGGGCGGGTTTTTTTAATCCGAGCTTCGCTGTATCGGCGATTCATGTCGGGCTTTCTGCATATATGACCGGAGCGTTTGCGATTGCCTCCATTGCAGCATTTAAGATGCTGAAGCGAAAAACCGGTGATAAAGAGTTTTTGTTTCACCGTAAGGCATTGATGCTCTCGCTCGCTATCGGTGGTCTTTTCTCCGTAGGTACGGCACTTAATGGGCATGAATCAGCCCAGTCGCTCCATCAATACCAACCGGAGAAGCTTGCGGCAGCAGAAGGTCTATTTGAGACGCAAGCCTATGCTCCGCTTGCGATTGGTGGTGTTACGGATGAAGCGACGCAGAGTGTCAAGTACGGGATTGAGATTCCGTGGGCGCTCAGCTTCCTTGCAGGCAACCGTTTTGATGAAGTTGTCAAAGGTTTAAATGATTTTCCAAGGGAATATTGGCCTCCTTTGTATGTGCATACGCTGTTTAATGCGATGGTTGGTATCGGTTCCCTGTTGATCCTGCTATCGATCATAGGATTCGTATGGCGCCATCTGCTGAAGCGGGAAGGCTTTCCGCGCTGGCTCATGTGGCCGTTTATCGCTTCCGGGCCGCTTGCGATGATTGGCATTGAATTCGGATGGATTTTTGCCTGCACCGGACGACAACCTTGGGTGTTGTATCGTACGATGCTGACCGCTGATTCCGTTACACAGACGGGAAATATCGGTCTTCTGTTTATTCTGTTCGTTACGGTGTATTTGATATTAGGTATCGCAACAATTATTGTCTTGCTTCATTACTTCAGACGTCATCCTCTAGAGAATGAACTGAAAGGAAGTGCGGTTAGCTCATGAAAAGCATTGAATGGTTAGGAAGCGAGGGGACAGAGGGTGAGTAACGAACTGATTGCGATCGGGATGCTCTGGCTGTTTGTATTCGTTTATTCGGTCGCCGCATCCATTGACTTCGGTACCGGCTTTTGGTCGATGGTGTACCGGAATCAAGAGCGGAGCCGTGCGACCAACATTGCCAACCGCTATCTGTCTCCTTCTTGGGAAGTGACCAATGTGTTTGTCGTATTGATTGTGATCGGCCTGGTATCCTTTTTCCCTGGGGCGACCTTTACGCTGGGAACGGTGCTGCTCGTTCCCGGCAGCTTAATCCTGCTCCTGTTGTCCATCCGCAGCGCTTTTCTGGTCTACTCGCATTCCGTAGAAAAATACGAAAAGCAGTTGGTTATCATTTCAGGCATCAGCGGCCTGTTTATCCCTGCCCTGCTCATTCTTGTGCTTCCGGTCACACATGGCGGATTCATTGATATGAGCAGGGGATACGAGGAACTTATGCTTGGTAAGCTGCTGACGAGCCCGAGCGGTTTGTCGTTTGCAGCGTTTGCGATCAGCAGTACATTTTTTCTCTCCTCACTGCTGCTGGCCGATTATTCGCGCGTGTCGAACGAGCTGGAGGCCTATCGTCTGTATCGGCGGGATGCCATTTTGAATGGACCGCTGACCTTTTTTATTGCTCTGTTGCTCGTCGCTTCGATACGCAGCGAAGCTCCCTGGCTGTATGACAATTTATTGAGTGAGATTCCGCTTTTGATCGCTTCTGCTGCTGCCTTCTTCATCGGATATACGGCCTTATGGTGGCCAACAGGGAAGGGAGATTCCATTCCGGGACGACCCCGTATTGCGATGATTGGAATTGTCATTCAGTATTTGATTGCAAGTTATGCGTACGGGAAGGCGCATCTTCCCTATATCGTCTATCCGCATGTAACGATTGAGTCATCGTTTACCCACCCGAATATGTTTCGGGCTTTGTTTGTCTCCTACATTGTAGGGTTTGCCATTCTTACTCCTGGATTTATCTACTTTTGGCGTATGTTTATGAAAGATAAGCGGTATTTGCGGCAACCATAGCAGAAAGTACAGAGAAAGACGGCTCTTTTTCGGAAAGTAAAAGAGCCGTTTCTTTTATATACACTATGTTTCGATTAGAAATACATTGTTTCTTTATGCTATACAATAAGAAACAAAAATAAAGAAAATCCCGCTTGTTTCCTTATTACAGATGTCGGCACAATTTTTGCAAAAGTTAGAATATAAGGTGATATTCAGTTACAATGACAATTAATGATATAGAGGTGATGGAATGAGCATGACGGTGGGAGATCTCGTCGAATGGGCAGCACGTAATTATCCAGAGAAAGCAGGACTTGTGTATCGACGTAAAGAACAGGAATGGACATTTAAGCAATTGGATGAGAATGTAAATCGATTTGCGAGTATGTTGTGGAATAAGGGAATACGCAAAGGAGATGTTGTATCTGCTTTTTTGTACAATACAAGCGAATTCGTTGTTACCTTATTTGCGGCAGCCAAAATCGGTGCGGTATTCAATCCGATTAATTATCGACTTACCGCTTATGAGCTTCAGTATATCGTAAACGATGCGAATAGTCAGGTGTTGGTGTATGAAGCAGCATTAGCGGATGTTGTAAAGCAGGCGCGTGAATTAGGGACACAGGTAGCTCAATATGTATATGTTGATGAATCGGTACCGGATGGTGATGCATCGTTTTATGAGTGGATGAAGCAAGGAGAAAATCGTAGACCACAGGTTGCCGTAACAGAAGATGATTTGTATATCATGATGTATACAAGTGGAACGACGGGGCGTCCCAAAGGGGTGCTGCATAAGCATCGAGATATGGTTCATCATAACTTTTTGATGATGCAGTGCATGGGTCTAACCAAAAATGACATTGGGCTTACCGCAGCACCGCTTAATCATACCGCAGAACTTCATACATCGTTTCTGCCGCGGCTGCATGTCGGTGCAACCAATGTGCTTCTTCACTCCTTCCGGGCTGAAGACGTGTTAGCAACGATTGAAAAAGAGCAGGTCACCCATATGTTTGCAGCTCCTACTATGGTAAATATGATGCTGCATGATCCTTCGTTTGGTACGCATGATCTCTCTTCCCTTCGACTGCTTGGGTACGGTGGCGCGTCTATGGCACCGATACTGATTCAGCAATTCCAGCAAAAAGTGGGAGCGGATCTTGTACAGATGTACGGTACGACAGAGATGGGACCGGTTATGGCAGTGCTGCATGCAGATGAACAATTATCGCGAGCTGGGGCCGCGGGCAAAGCCATTCTTACACATGAAGTGAAAATTGTGCGCCTTGCAGATGATGGTACCCCATCCCATCCGGATGATGAGTGCGCAGTAGGTGAGGTTGGCGAGATTATTGTTAAAGGACCCTGCATGATGCAGGAATACTACAATCGGCCGGAGGCGACAGAGGAGGCGCTTGCTTATGGCTGGTACCATACAGGTGACATGGCATCCTATGATGAAGACGGCTATATATGGATTCATGACAGGCTCAACCATATGATTGTGTCAGGAGCAGAAAACATTTATCCAAGAGAAGTGGAGGATCAGTTAGTCGAACATCCAGAGGTATTGGAGGCGGCAGTCATCGGCAAGCCGGATCCGACATGGGGCCAGATTGTAACAGCATACATTGTTATAAAGCCAACTAGTACGGTAACAGGAGAAGAACTTGATGCCTTTCTTCTGCAGGGGGGCCGCCTTGCCAAATATAAACGGCCACGTGCGTATCATTTTGTGGAAGCGCTACCAAAAACGCCGAGCGGTAAAATTCAAAAGTTCGTGTTAGAGAAGCAGATCAAGGAAGTGCTGTAAACACAAATGAATAGGAAGCGGGGGCATGAATGCAATGCGCGGATATTTCGGAAAGAGGCGTGAAGATGGTGCGGAACAGCCAGCGGCACTAGGTAGGTGGAAGGTACGGCTGCCGTTTGTCCATTATGGAATCGAATACCCAGATTGGATTCAAGGGGCGATTCTTTGTGTAGTGCCAATGGGCGTTACGGCTATCATGATGGATACGTTGGGCATACCGTTTGAGCTGGCCATTGCTTTTGTGATCATCAACAACTTTATGTACTTGATTCATACGCATTTTGGAGACCCCGCCATTGCCGGATGGATTACAGCCGGAATCCCGCTGTACGTCGGATTTTTGAATGGATTTCCGGCCGGAGATGAACGTATTCAAGCGCTGATTGCGCTGCAGCTTATGGTCGCCTTGATCTTTTTGTTGATGGGATTGTTTAAGGGCGCGGATGCATTGGTAAAGCGGGTACCCGTGTCGTTGAAGGCGGGGATCTTATTAGGTGCAGCTATGGCTGCCATTCTCGGTGAATTTGCAGCAACGGGTCGTGTATGGAAGATGCCTGTAACGATTCTTGTCGGTGCTGCGCTCGGTTTCTTCATGATGTTTTCCACATCAGCAGAGCCGCTCCGTAAAAAGTACAGCTTGTTCCGTTATATTGCTCAGTTTGGGATTGCCATACCTTTCGCGTTGGCCTACGGATTCGGCATTCTGATTGGCGAAGTGAAGATGCCTGTGTTGGATTGGAGCTTTGTCGCGTTACCGATTGGAGAGATTGTAGCCAAATACAGCATATTCGGGATTGGATTTCCCCCGATCGATCATTTTGTAAAAGCACTGCCATTGGCTGTTGCGGCCTATATTATTGCGTTCGGCGATATTTTGGTCGTCAGCTCTCTGTTAAAAAGCGCGGACCAAGCACGACCAGATGAGAAAATCTCATTTAGTCCAAGCAGAAACAGCCTCATCGTCTCTCTGCGTAATTTCATTCAAGGCATATTTATGCCGTATCTGCCGTTATCGGGTCCGCAGTGGACGGCCGGACAGGTACTCGTACTCAATCGCTATATGAATAGCGGCCGTGGTCAAGTAGATAGCTATTGGGGTGGTGCGACAGGGATTTTCTGGGGGATGAGCATTGCGCTTCTGTTAGGGCCTATTGTTTCATTGTTCCAGCCCGGTGTACACATCGGTATGGCACTGACCATGCTGATACAAGGTTATCTATGTGGATATTTGGCTATGGAGATTCTTAAGGATGAAGGGAACTTGCAGAAAGGGATCGCAGTGCTGATTGGAGCCGTTCTCGCAACAAAAGGTGCCGCCTGGGGACTTGGCATCGGTGTTGTACTCTGGCTCTTGCTTGAAAAAGACTGGACAGCGAGCCGCCAGGCACCGGATATTGCTCTAGTAGAGGAAGAAGAAACAAGAGTGGAAAGAGCTGAATAGATAGGATAAGCCCCTGTTTTTCAAGAAAGAAAAACAGGGGCTTGACTATTTATCGGGCAGTCTGCCTGCACTTATTAGCTGCTGAAAAAGCTCATGCTAGAATATTTATGCTTCTTATAGTGCCTGTGTCCATAGGAACGGGTAGAGTAGCCGCCGCGTCCTCTGCCCATAAGTTTGCGAGCGCCCTTTGCCAATCCGCCAACAAGCAGGAGACCGAATACGAGTACAAGCAACACAATGAAGATGATGCCTCCAAGCAATAGTTTAATCATGCTATTTCCTCCTTATTGGATACATACCTTTCATACGTATGAGCATACAAAAAAGTTTCTTCAAAATCATCTCAAAAAGCAGCGATATGGAAGCTGTGGTCAGCGGGATTTCTTTATCAGTATTTTAACATAAAGAAAGCGGGTTCATCGTTCTTTTGTAGAGCGGCTTTTTTTGTTGTATACTTTTTACCTTTTGAATCGTTTTAGATACGAGAGTGGGAAGAGATGGACGTACAAGACAGGGAATGAATCCAAAATTAAATCTTGAAGGATTGTCTTTTATTAAAGCAGCAACGCTTGGGGCCATCATAGCAAAATACGAATGAAGCCATCTATGGTATGATGAAACATAAACTGGTTTTTATGGTACGTACAATGTTTTGCAGCAGGAAAGGATTAGATAGGATGAAGCAACGGATTTATGAGTTAGATTGGCTCCGCGCGTTTGCGGCACTCTCTGTGATTTCCATTCATACGACATCAACATACGTCATGAAAAGCGATACAGCGTATATTTGGAACCAGGCTATGCGCTATGCGGTTCCCTTATTTATTATTTTATCCGGGTTTCTGTTATATTATAGCGACCGGAATAAAACGAGTGTGCCGTATGGTTCTTTCTATAAACGAAGGTTTAGTAAAATTCTTATCCCTTATGTGATCTGGACGGTTCTGTATGCCGCCTATAAGCATTGGGACGTGCTGCTTGCTGAGGAATACGGGACGTTTCTTTCTTCCCTTGGTGATCATTTATTATACGGTACAGGTTTTGTGCATTTATATTTCCTAATCATTATGGTACAGCTATACCTGATTTATCCGCTTCTCTATGTATGGCTTAAAAGGCATGCAGGCAGCTTTCTCGCTGTGACGCTCATGCTGACGCTGACGGCAGAATTCATCCTTTATTTTCATTCTCTGGGCATATGGAAGGTGCCGCGTCTTACGGTTCCTTATGTAATTATGCTGCCGCTGTGGATCTTCTATTTTTCGATGGGGATGTATCTGGCGCAGCGCAGAGAAAAGTGGGAGCCTTGGATTAGCGGGAAGAAGGGGCGGCTTGGCTTATTGTACGTGCTGACCTTTCTATTACTGCTTATAGATAGTAAATGGAGCGGGACATTTGATTCATCCATAAAGCCTACCGTACTGCTGTATTGCTTTGCCTCCTATTTTTTCTTTTATAGTGTCGCAATCAAAGCAAAAGAATTGCGCGGGAAAATAAGCGTATGGGTAGATTGGCTTTCGCAACAATCGTTTTTGATTTTTTTACTTCACCCGTTTGTATTGACTGCTTTTCTGTCTAAAGAGCTGGGCCTTACAGCATTTTTTGGAACGAATATGGGGCTTGTTCTTCTGTTTCTTGTGGTGACGATAGGTACGATGGTAGCAACGTACCTTATTAGCTTTACGCCGCTTGCTCCGTATCTTGGTGGCGTGCGGCGTACATCGCAGGTGTCTCATATATCAAGTTAATATAATGATAAAAGCGAGGAACCAGATCTGTATGATGGCTCTTCGCTTTTTTATAGGAATGTTCAATATTTATTCAAATCATAAGGAAAAAAGATTCATTTCTAAAAGCCTAATAATAAGGTAAAATTTCTCTAATAGAGTGATAAGTAGATACATACTTATTGGGTGAGGTAGGGTGAAAGTCATGGAAATTGTGCAATTTGAATACAAAGGGAAATTGGACCTCGGTAAAATGGAAACGACAGAGGGAGAGCTTCTAAGCTTGGAAGTAAAAAATCCCGATATATATAAAGTAGGGGATATGGTTGCTCTTTTTTATCAGGGAAAGAAATTTTCAGTGAAAATTATCAAAAAAGAAGAGCAGCATATCAGCTTATTCATTCCCTTATTTGAGATGAATTTTCCGAATAACCGCCGCAAATGGCCGCGGGTTGGCGTCGATTTAACAGCATTTATCAATGATTATGTGAGCGAGAAAATCTATGAAATCCCGCCTGACCTTCGGATTCAAGTGCTCGATTTGAGTATTCAGGGATTCGGGTTTGCTTCCCATGAGCCATTAAAAGTCAATCACTCCTATTATTTGTTATTTGATGCACCGGATTTATCCATTAAAACCAAGACAATCATCCGGCATGAAAAGCTGGCTGATGATGGATACCGATATGGCTGCGAGATTATGTCGATTACAAAAACGGATTTTAATGAGCTGCGCCGCTATGTATTACTAAGGCAGTTGCTAAAGGGCGCAGCGACAATATACTGAGGATAAGATAGGCAGGGAAAGAAGTTGTGATACTCTCAGAGCAGTGTAAAATGGCGGGAGAACCAATAGTCTTCGAGTATGCGCTCAACCCCTGAAGCTACAATATGCTGAAATCCTTCTTCATCTGTTGTCAGCCAGTTGTTGGCTTCATCTTTAAATACAGGATAGATATGGCCTTTCTTAAATAACAGGGGGGCGGAGATTATCTCTACATAATCTTCGGCTGCTCTTGCGTGAACATCCCGAATGCATTGCGCGAGTTCCAACAGTTAGTTCCTCCTTATGTTCGCTTACTCAAGGTCTCAGGTTAGCACCTTCATTGTATCGGAAAAGTGCAACGTAGCGAAGAGTCTATGCTTGTTTATTCGAAGAAATTCCACTTTTTTCTCAGCTAGACCTATTGTTTGTTGTGTAAAAATACCTATAATTGAATTATAGAGATAGACGAATAAGACAATTGTCTTACAATATTGCATTTGATACGTGGAGATGTGTAAATTATGATTGGCATGATGGAGAAGGGGTGGTACAGATGCTCTGGGGACCAGTTAGTTTAATGGGGTTTTTCTGTATGATTGTGTTCCTTGGTTTTTCGCTGCTCTCGCTTTTGGCTATTTTTACGAGAAGGGGCAGTCTGTTGAATAGCTTGTTCGGCCTCTTATTTGCCGCTGTTTTCTTTAGCGTATTCGCATTCGGTGCGGTTAAAGTTCAGCAGTATAATGAAACAGCTGGAGACAAACCGATTGACAAACCAATCACGGCAACGCAGAAGCAGATGCCGATAACAAAATAAGAAGAAATCAATTCAACCTGCCTGAAGAAAGGGCAGGTTTTTATTTTTTGGGGCGTGAATGAGCCATTATTATTTTGATTTTTATGAAAAAAAACGTGTTCACGTTATAGTAACAAGTGATTCATGTGTAAAAGAAAGGGGGTAGTATAATGAGGACGAAGTAGGAAATACATGGATTTTCTTGCTTTCATTCTCTGTTTTTATTTTTGTAATTTTATCATAATGATGGAGTGATTATTATGTTCTGGCTTGAGTTCCTTGTCGTGCTTGTCTGCATCTTCATTGGTGCGCGTCTCGGAGGAGTAGGCCTTGGGGTTATGGGAGGTGTCGGCCTTGCAATTTTGACTTTCGGATTTCAATTGCAGCCAACTACTCCACCTATTGATGTAATGCTGATGATTGTTGCTGTTATTACGGCAGCAGGCGCACTGCAAGCTGCAGGTGGTATGGATTATCTCGTTCAGGTTGCTGAGAGAATGCTGCGTCGAAATCCGGACCGTATTACATTTATGGGACCAATCGTTACGTATTTATTTACATTTTGTGCTGGGACAGGGCATGTAGCGTATTCGGTTTTGCCTGTTATCGCTGAAGTAGCACGGGAGTCTGGCGTTCGTCCCGAGCGTCCGATGTCCATAGCTGTTATTGCTTCGCAGCAGGCCATTACAGCAAGTCCAATTTCGGCTGCGACAGTAGCTTTATTAGGGATGCTTGGTGGATATAATATTCAACTAATCGATATCCTAATGGTAAGTATTCCAGCTACTTTCCTTGGCTGTATGATCGGAGCCGTAGCTGCGAGTCGGATGGGCAAAAACCTAGATGATGATTCAGAGTATTTAGATCGTGTGGAGCAGGGACTTGTCCCACCGGTTACCGAGCATGTGGAGCATCATACTGTGAATAAGGCGGCGAAGACATCTGTATTCCTATTTCTTGCTGCTGCGTTTGTTGTTGTGCTGCTCGGCACCTTTCCTGAACTTCGTCCTGCATGGAATGTGGATGGAAAGATGGAGCGTATGGCGATGCCGGTCGCTATCGAGATTGTTATGCTGACAACAGCTGCACTGATTATTTTATTGGGCAAAGTAAATGTTGACGATGTGGTAAAAGGAAATGTATTTATTGCAGGAGCACAGGCTGTCATCGGGATTTTCGGTATTGCCTGGATGGGGGATACGTTCTTTGCAGGTAATATGGAGTTGTTAAGTGGTTCGATTAAAGGAATGGTGACAAGTGCTCCTTGGTTATTTGCGTTTGCGCTGTTCGTGTTGTCCATTCTTTTATACAGTCAGGCTGCAACCGTACGTGCTCTAATGCCGCTTGGTATTGCACTCGGTATTCCGCCGTATTCGCTGATTGCTATGTTTCCGGCAGTAAATGGCTACTTCTTCATTCCGAATTATGGTACGATAATCGCAGCAATCAATTTTGACCGCACGGGTACGACACGCATCGGAAAGTACATCTTAAATCATAGCTTCATGATTCCGGGGCTTGTCTCTACCGTATCTGCTGTGGTACTAGGTTTTTTGCTGATTCAGTTTCTTTTCTAAATTTTAGATGCTTTATATTACGTAATAGGAGATGTTACCGGACATGAAAGACAAACAATATCGTGTAGAGAAAGATTTTCTAGGCGAAAAAGAAGTTCCGCTTGAAGCTTATTATGGTGTGCAGACAATGCGGGCGGTGGAGAACTTCCCGATTACGGGTTATCGTATCCACGATTCGCTGATTGTAGCAATGGCTATCGTCAAAAAAGCGGCTGCACTTGCCAATATGGAGACAGGTCAGTTGAATGCACGGCTTGGAAACGCGATCGTAGAGGCAGCTCAGGAGATTATTGAAGGCAAGCTGCATGATCAATTCATCGTCGATCCAATTCAAGGGGGCGCCGGAACGTCCATCAATATGAATACCAATGAAGTCATTGCGAACCGGGGACTTGAGATTATCGGGGAAACAAAGGGAAATTATTTTCAGTTAAGCCCGAATACGCATGTGAATATGGCACAGTCAACCAATGATGCCTTCCCAACCGCAATTCATCTGTCAACATTGTCGATGCTTGACAAGCTGCTGGTCACAATGCAGGAGCTGCATGATGCTTTTGCGAAAAAAGCGAAAGAATTCGATCATATCGTAAAAATGGGTCGTACCCATCTTCAGGACGCTGTACCAATTCGGCTTGGACAAGAGTTCGAAGCATACCGTCGTGTGTTAGATCGTGATATGAAGCGCATCAAGCAATCCCGCCAACACCTATATGAGGTTAATATGGGTGCAACGGCTGTCGGAACAGGTCTGAATGCGGACCCGCGCTATATTAAGAGTGTTGTGAAGCATTTAGCTGAAATCAGCGGCTTCCCGATTGTAGGAGCAGAGCATCTGGTGGATGCAACACAGAATACGGATGCATATACAGAAGTATCCGCCGCATTGAAAGTATGTATGATGAATATGTCCAAGGTGGCGAATGATCTGCGCCTCATGGCGTCAGGTCCGCGTGTAGGACTTACCGAAATCACACTGCCTGCTCGCCAGCCGGGCTCTTCTATCATGCCGGGCAAAGTGAATCCGGTTATGGCAGAGGTGATTAACCAGATCGCGTTCCAGGTTATCGGCAATGACAACACCATTTGTCTTGCTTCTGAAGCGGGTCAGCTTGAGCTGAATGTAATGGAGCCGGTTCTTGTCTTTAACCTGCTGCAATCCATCAGCATTATGAATAACGGCTTCCGTGTCTTCCGTGAATATTGTGTGGAAGGCATTACAGCCAATGAAGAGCGTCTCAAAGAATATGTGGAGAAGAGCGTAGGCGTTATTACGGCCGTCAATCCGCATCTTGGTTATGAGACAGCCGCTCGGATCGCCCGTGAAGCGATTCTTACCGGCAAATCGGTACGTGAACTCTGCCTGTATTACAATGTATTGACGGAAGAAGAACTGGATTTGATCCTTGATCCGTATGAGATGACTGATCCTGGCATTTCCGGTGCTTCGCTGTTGTTTAAAGATTAATCCATATTGCATGCGATGAAAGGGGGGGCCATAGGCTCTCTCTTTTTTCATGTAGATACTAAATAGTAATGCGTCACATACGGTTTATGATCATAGAAAATGGTGTAAAAAAAGAAAAAAGTTCCGAACAGAAAAACGGGGGGCGTCACGAATGATATAAAGCACCGTAGAAAGAAGGAACAGAAAGGAACCGAGATGAAGACATATACGGCCAAACAAAAAGGAATACTGGGGTTAATTATCTTCGGAGTTATTGGCACACCTGTGCTGGCTGCCTCGTTGAAAGAAGGAGAACAGGCAGAGAATGCAGTGAAAACACCGGCTACAGCCGTTGCAGAAGCGAAGGATATACACAAAGTTACAGCCAATCCTATTCCTAATCAGACCGCAGAAGGACAAGTGCATGCAGCGCAGTCTATTGAGCGTGTTCCGCTTGATAAGACGCTAGATGAGTTTTTATCTGAACAGGAGAAAACGAATCGTGCAACAGCTTCCGCACAGCCTGTATCCAGATCAACACAAGGTGGTACAGATATCGCGCAATCATCTGCTCCATCGACGGTTACAGCAGTAAAATCGTCATCGGATGAGGGCGCAGATGAGCGGATGCAGGAGGCGACACGAAGAGAACTTACTAATACAGGGTTGACGCCAGAACAAATTGCCAAAATTGAACGTTTGGTTGCTTCCGGAGCTTCGTTAGATGGGCTTATTGAAGCGCTTGATGAAAAGGGCGAGCGTGACATTGCCAAGGTGCTGGCGCATGAAAAAGAAGCGAAAAAGAAAAATAGTAAAGAAAAGGATAAACCGAAGCAGAAGCATGAAGACAATGGAAAGCACAAAGGCCATGGAAAAGATAAGAAGAAAGATAAAGATAAAGATAAAGATGACGATAAAGAGGATGACGATTAATGCTGTTGAAACGATGCGTTTTTACCCCAGTTTTCTAACCTTGGAAACATGTTGACTTCATAAAATACCTCCTCGAACACACACTAACGATATACAACGAGGAGGTGAATAATCATGGCACAGAGCAAAAATAAACTGCTTATTCCACAGGCGGCACAGCTGCTTGACCAATATAAATATGAGATCGCATCTGAATTTGGCGTACAGCTCGGCGCTGATACGCAATCCCGTTCAAACGGTTCAGTAGGGGGCGAGATTACAAAGCGTTTGGTACAAATGTCGCAGCAGCAGCTCAGCGGCAAATAAAAATATATATGGATCATACAAAAAAGCGGCAGATGCAAGGTCTGCCGCTTAGTGTCGTTATTGTGTAATCAATTCAGGAATACGCAGGAAGGCAAGCGCCTCTTTTACAGCCGCTTCTCCCTGATCCATGCAATCCGGTAATCCAGCTCCGTGATAAGGAGCACCTGCAAGAAAGATACCCGGTAATTGAGCGTGCATTTCAGATTCAAGCTTTGCTATTCGCTGTTGATGACCGACCACATATTGTGGACGAATTTGTTTCCAGCGGGTAATGTGATAAAACTCAGGTTTTTGCTCGATTTTCATGATTTTATTCAAATCACTGATGACAGCTTGAATAATGTCTTCATCTGATTGATATACAATTTCTTCTTCTCCTGCACGTCCTACAAAGCAACGCAGCAATGCTTTCCCCTTCGGTGTAGTATGCGGCCACTTCTTATGCAGCCACGTACAAGCTGTCATGCTGTAGTTTGCATTGCGCGATACGATAAAGCCTGTACCATTAATGTCCTGCTTAATGGCTGATTCAGAAAATCCGAGTCCAACAGTAGCTACCGATGTGGTGGGCATCTCTTCAAGCAATTTGATAAATGAGTAATCGGACAATGCTTGGCTGGTGACCTGTGCCGGTGTTGTCATAATGATGCTATCTGCGGCTATAACGCTACCGTCAGATAACCGAAGCGCATAGCCTTCTTCAGTTTTATCGATATGCTCCACAGCGGTGTTTTTACGGACGCAGCTAGGGTCTAATCGTTTCTCAATGGCTTCCACCAACGATTGAAGGCCATTTTTAAATGTTAAAAACGCGCTGGGTGACTTTTTGTCCCCTGCGGCTTTTGGCTGCTTTGGTGTAGAAGAACGCATTCCAAGGATGAGGCTGCGGTATTTGCGTTCTACATGATAAAACTGCGGGAAGGTAGACATGAGGCTTAAATCATCGATGTTACCCGCATATACGCCCGACAGCAACGGCTCAATTAAATTCTCTACCACTTCATCACCGAGACGATGACGGAAAAACTCGCCCAAGGAGCGATCCTCTTCTCCGTTTCCGCCGCGCGGCAGCACCAAATCAAGTGCAGCGCGTAATTTGCCCACAGGAGAGAACAGAGACGTGGTTACGAACGGTGCTAGCTTGGTGGGAATCCCCATAATGGAACCGCCTGGAATCGGATAAAGATGATCGTTGTTTAGAATATAGGACTGTCCTGTCTGATTGCGTACCAGGTCTCCTTCGAGTCCTACCTCTTTAGCTAGGCGGGAAGCGCTTGTTTTGCGTGCAAGAAAGGAATCGGGTCCTCGCTCAATGACGAATCCATTCGTGTATTCTGTCTGTACTTGACCGCCGAGACGATCGGCTGCTTCAAGTACGACATAATTGATGCCCAACTTCTGTTCACGAATCGCTTTTTGAAGGTAATACGCAGCCGTCAGCCCGGTAATCCCACCGCCGACGATTGCGACTGTCAAAGCTTGCGTGCTCATATGTTCATCACTTTCTTTCTTCTAGCTTCGCAAGAACGGCAGATGCCAGCCCTTCGATAAATGTTTCGTTTGCATTCGGCATAGGCGGGCGCAGATAACGGACACCCAGTTCATCTGCAAGATTCTTACATTCCTGATCATTATCATACAACACTTCGAGATGGTCAGAGACAAAACCAATCGGACAGAACACCATGGTTGTATAGCCTTGTTCGTGAAGCTCGCGCATTTTATCCAGCACATCCGGTCCAAGCCACGGCTCTGGCGTGCGTCCTGCGCTCTGCCAAGCGGTTGTATAGTGGGGGATATTGGCCATTTCAGCTATAGTTCGGGCATTGCTTGCAATTTGCTCTGGATATGGATCGTTCATTTGGCTGATCTTCTCCGGTAGACTATGCGCAGAGAAGATGGCAATCGCTTTATCCTTCTCCTCTGTCGGAATGAGCGCGTACGTTTCTTTCAACCGCTCTGTCCAATACCGTAGAAAAGCGGGTTCCTCATGCCAACTGTCAATTGAGTGGATGATCGGACCGCCTATTTTCTTGCTTTCTTCAAGTGCGCGGCTATTATACGACTTGGCACTGAATGTAGAGAAGTGGGGAGCCAGCACAATACTAACCGCTTCTTCTATCCCATCCTGCTGCATCTGCTGCACTCCGTCTTCAATAAAAGGCGTAATATGCTTCAAGCCAAGATATGCTTTAAATTCATATTCGTTCTGCATCCGATTCAGCATCGCTTCAAGTGCAGCCGCCTGCTCTTCCGTAATGCGGGAGAGAGGAGAGATGCCGCCAATTTTCTCATAGCGGTCCATCAGATCTTGAAGCAGTTCAGGTGTCGGTTTGCGTCCGCGTCGAATGTGCGTATAATAGGGCTCGATCTCTTCGGTGCTCCGTGGCGTGCCATACGCCATCACGAGAAGTCCCATGCGTTTGTCTGTCATGTTCATACCCCGTTTTTTATGAGAATGTCACACTGGTTGCCAGTTGTTATTTTTTAGAAGAATATTCGTGAATAAATGCAGTCAGACGCTGCATCGTTTCTACTTTTACCTGCGGATATACGCCGTGGCCGAGATTGAAGATGAAGCCCGGTGTCTCCATGCCTTCATCAAGAATTTCCTTTGCTTTTTTCTCAAGCTCAGGCCAGTCGGCCAAGAGCAGACCCGGATCAAGATTACCCTGAACAGTACGGGTTACCCCTTGTTTGCGGGCAGAAGTAATGCTTGTTCTCCAATCGAGACCGATTACGTCAAGCGGAAGCTGATTCCACTCCTGCAGCAGATGGCCTGCTCCAACACCAAACATAATTTTCGGTGCGCTCTCTTCCTCTAGTGCGGAGAAGATGCGATTCATAATAGGCGCGACAAATGTTCTGTAATCCTGTGCATTCAATGCGCCAACCCAGGAATCGAATACCTGCACCGCCTGTGCACCTGCCCGAATCTGTGCTTGTAGATACGTAATGGTCATCTCACCAAGCTTGTCCATCAGCAGGTGCCATGCTTCCGGATTAGAATGCATAAAGGCTTTTGTTTTATAATAGTTGCGTGATGGTCCGCCTTCAATTAGATAACTCGCCAATGTAAACGGAGCCCCTGCAAAACCGATAAGCGGTACTGAAAGCTGTTCGCGCAGCAGTGTAATCGTATCAAGAATATATGGAACGTCTTCTTGCGGTTGAAGCGGTTGCAATTTCTCAACATCTTCTTTAGTTGTGATCGGATTGTCGATGACCGGCCCGATATTGGATTTAATCTCAACGTTTACACCCATGGCAGGCATTGGTGTCATAATATCCGCAAATAAAATAGCTGCATCAACATCCAATTGCTGAATCGGCAGCATGGTCACTTCCGCGCATACTTCTGGGCGATGGGTAATTTCAAAAAGTGAATATTTTTCACGAATTTTACGGTATTCCGCCTGGTAACGACCTGCTTGTCGCATATACCATACAGGTACATGCGTGTGGGCTTCGCCACGACAGGCTCTTAAGAAATTATCATTAAAGGGCTTTGTGCTCATTTTGCCACACCTTTCCTCTCCATAAACATAAAAACGATAAAAACCTTCCCTATTGTACGATAGCATAACTTGCTTGCCAAAGATAAGGAGTTATTGTGACAAGTACTCTTCAAGCGTAATGCCGCGTTGTACGATTTCTTGTGCGATCTCTTTGCCTACGTAACGGATGTGCCACGGCTCATAGGAATATCCCGTAATATCTTCCTTTCCTTTTTGGTAACGGATGATAAATCCGTGTGCGGCCGCATTTTCAGCAAGCCATTTCCCTTCCGGTGTCTCCCCGAAGTTTTCTTCAAGCGTATAGCCGACGCGTTTGCTTGTAATGTCAATCGCAAGGCCGGTCTGGTGTTCGCTTTGCCCTGGATAGGCACTGACTTTATTAGCTTCCTCTTTACTACCGTATTTTTGGCTCAGGCGCTTGAAGATCGATTCCTGTGTTTGGTAGCTGCGATATGCGGATTGTCCTAGAATGGCAATGTTTTCTTGCTTTGCTTGTGCAAATAAGCTCTCTAATGCTTGCGCCGCTTCTTTACGCATTAACTTCTTCGGGCTTTTTCCCTCAAAAGAAAATGGCACATTGGGCTGTACAAGGTCCGTTGGTTCATACTCGGCTTTGAGATTGCGCTTTTTATTGACGACCACCAATATATCATGCATGTTCGTTACTTCCATTACGCCGTCTTTGCCCGGAGCAATGGTAGCAGAAAGAGCTGCGCGAGCTTCTGGTTTCTTGCTTTCTGCTTGTTCTTGCTTAGCGGGTTTCTCCTGGCTCTCCTGATTGGCGGGCTGGTTCGTACTAGGATTCTCCGCAGGCTTTTGATCCGTCGGCATAGTTGAACAGCCGGTCGCAACAGATGCGGAAAGCAGGAACGCAGTCAGCCATTTTTTCTGTTTTCTCAACACGTTTACCCTCTTTTCTCTTCAATAACTCTTTACAGTATGACACAGCCAAACATAAAAACCGAGCATGCATCAGAGATGCTATGCTCGTTGTAAGCTGATGGTGTGGAGTATTACGATCTTATCATATTTTTAATTTGTCATTCAATCGATGTTCTAAGCATCCTTATTCTTCGCTGCCGCATCGATTAAGCATTTATTTACTAATACAGGGACAATTGTGAATCGATTAAGCTGCGCACAATAGAGGATATCTTCTTCACCCTGCTGTTGCACGAGGCGCTTGCCTGCTGCTGTTTCGAGCAGGAGCTTCGGCAGAGTGGGGCGAAGCTGCGTGTAGCTGGCCTCTAAAGCTCTGCCCAAGTCGCAAATTTTGCTGCCGGGGGCAAGCGTGCGTATATATCCAACCATAAGCCCGGCGGCGAGCCCGTCTTCTAAGGCGAATTCATGGCGCGTGCCGGCACAATATAATGTAATATCCAACTGTCGCTGTACCGCCTCTTTGATGCAAGCCTCGGCATTGAGGAAGCACCCGATAAGCACGTGTGCGGCGCGTGCCGCTTTGCTGATCGCGATCGTTCCATCGGTAGTTGTTAGCACTACATGTTGTTTGGGCGAGCAGACTGTATGAAAGGCGGTGGGAGAGTTACCATATTCAAATTCCGCCACCTTTTTCCCGTGCCTCTCCCCTGCGCATACGGTATGTTCCGAGCGCAGCGCCTGTGCCTGCCCGATCGTTTCTACAGGGAGAACGGATGCAAAGCCTGCGCTGAGTGCGGCGACAATTGTACTGGCAGCCTTTAATACATCAATAACAATGACAGTTCGTCCGGTAAGGTGTTCCTGCCGAATTTCTTCTACTGTCTGCACGACTTCAATCTTCATATGTCCTTCTCCCCTTATCCCTTAAATCTTCTGTCTTCATAGTATGCCAAATCAAATTTGGGCGTTCCCCCCATCTTGATTGTGTCAGCCCTGCTTCTTAAATAGATATATTCCTTTTTGTACATGCATATCGTTGGAAGGAGGGGGGATGATTATGCTTGAAAAAGCGATTATGGGGATGGCCTCGCTTCGGTTGATCTCAGGCTCACTTGAAATTCTGGCCGCACTTATGATTATTAAAGTAAATGAAGTGGAAAAAGCGCTGCTGATTAATTCTAGCCTTGCACTCATTGGTCCGCCGGTTTTACTGATGACGACGGCGATTGGACTTGCCGGTATGGCGGATCGGATCAATCCGGCCAAGATTCTATGGATTTGTATAGGTGTCGTGTGCATTTTGATTGGAGTACGCAAATAAGGGGGCGTATGCGATGCAATATGTAGTACGAAAAGGAGATACGCTGACCAAGATCGCGAATCGGTTTGGGATTGGTGTGTGTGCGCTATCTGCGGTCAATCCTTCGCTTGGGCGCTGTTTATATGTAATGCCGGGTCAGGTGCTGAATGTGCCGGAAGGTGTGATGCTGTATGAGGCGCAATCTGGTGATACTCTCTATTGTATTGCTCAGGCCTTTAACGTATCACTAGAGGAATTACGCACCGCGAATCCAGCGTATATGCCGTGGAAGGAAGATACACTCATCGCTACCGGTGCGTCATTCATCATTCCACGAGGTTGTAAGGAGCAGATTGTAAGAACGAACGAAGAGTATACACCGTATGATTTAATCCGTGATATAGCTGCACTGAAGAAAAGATATCCATTTCTTGAAGTAGAGACGATCGGATATTCTGTAATGGGTCAGCCGTTGTATGCTATCCGGCTTGGACGTGGACCACATGAAGTGTTCTACAGTGGCGCTTGGCATGCTAATGAATGGATTACAGCATCCGTATTAATGAAGTTCATAGAGGAAACAGCGGATTCATATATGCACAAAGGAACACTTGGAGGCTATCATATAGAAGAAATATGGCGCAGATTCAGCATCTGGATCGTACCGATGGTGAATCCTGATGGGATTGAGCTTTCTGTGCTTGGCATTCATCCGTCCCATCCATACTATCAGGATGTGCTTGCGATTAATCATGGTTCACGCAGCTTTGTAGGATGGACAGCCAACGTTCGCGGCGTGGATTTGAATCATCAATGGCCTGCGCTGTGGGAAGAGGAAGCACAAACGAGTCCAATCGTGCCGTCGCCGCGTCACTATGGGGGGATAAAGCCGCTTTCTGAGCCGGAAACGCGCGCGATATATGACTTTACCATGCGGCATGATTTCCTTGGGGTGCTGGCATATCATGCACAAGGACAGGTTATTTTCTGGGGGTTTCAGCATATGGAGCCTGCAGGCAGCGAAGACATTGTCCGCCGGATGCAGAGAGTAAGCACATATACTCCCATACATACTGCGGACAGCTTCGCCGGATATAAGGATTGGTTTATTCAACAATATCGCCGTCCCGGCTATACAGTTGAGGTTGGTATTGGTGTCAATCCCGTTCCTCTGGCTCAGTTTGACAGCATTTATAGCCAGAACCTGGGCATCTTACTTGAAGCACCATTGCTGTTTGAGAGGTACATGCATGGTTAGTGCAGCATATCCCAAAGCTGTTTTCCGATCAGCAAAGCGGTTACGCTGACAAACAGTGGTTTAACGTAGCTAGCCCCTTTGCGGATGGCAACCTGTGAGCCGAGCAGCGCCCCGGCGATCATAGCGATCCCCATCGGAATGCCGTACGCATAGTTGACGGCACCTAATGCCATGAATACAGCGACGCCTGCAATGTTGCTGGCGAAGTTAAGCACCTTGGCGTTTCCGGCAGCGCCGACAAAGTCAAATCCCATCAGAAGAAAAGCAAACAAGAGAAAAGAGCCGGTGCCAGGTCCGAAGAATCCGTCATAATAACCGATAATGAGTGCAGTCATGACCGCAAAGAATACAATTCGCTTCGTAGCGCCTTTGTATGTAGAGGTACTGCCCCAGTCTTTCTTAAACAGCGTATAAATGGTGACAAGAATAAGTAAGACGACAACAAGCGGTTTGAGAAATTCGGGCGGAACCTTTGTGACCGTATAAGCGCCAAGGGCAGAACCGATGAGAGAAAGCGGGAAGAGAAAGGCTACCAGTCGAAGATTGATTTTTCCTGAACGCATGAAAGAGATTGTGCTTGTACATGAGGACATGGTACTGGCAAGCTTATTGGTTCCAAGCACAACGGTTGACGGAAGCCCCGTCAAAAGAAGTGCCGGAATGGAGATCAAGCCGCCGCCTCCAACTACCGAATCAATGAATGATGCAAGAAAACCGGCTGCCATAATGAATAGCAGCATCTCTGTACTTATTTGCTCCATACTACCCCTCCGACAATAACTAGAAGATGAGAACCTATTCTTTACTATACTATAATTTACGAACAAACTATGACAAAAAAAAGAAAACGTTCATCAAAGGACAGTAATTAGATAATAACGACTGTTCTTTTTTTTTGAAATCGTGTTTCTCTTTCAAAAGAAACGTATTTATTCTACGTTGTGAAGGGAGTATAATAAATTATTAGTTAGGGAAAAAAAGTTTGTCACCGAATGTTTGGGAGGAACGCATGGAACAGCAAGCAATTTACGCCATAGTTATTTTTCTAATTACGTACGCGCTTATTATTTCGGAGAAAATCCATCGTACCATTGTAGCGATGCTTGGAGCCGCTTTAATGGTCGTATTTGGAATCGTCAATCAGGAGACAGCACTGCATCATGTCGATTTCAATACGCTGGGATTATTGACCGGAATGATGATCATCGTCACCGTTACTGCGCAAACGGGTCTGTTTAAGTACATAGCAATCTGGGCAGCGAAGAAGGCGAAGGGTGATCCGGTGCGAATCTTGGTTGCACTGGGATTGATTACCGCCGCCGCTTCCGCTTTTCTAGACAATGTAACAACCGTACTATTGATGGTACCGGTTACGTTTAGCATTACGCGTCAATTACGCGTATCACCTATGCCGTATCTGCTGACACAGATTTTTACCTCGAACATTGGAGGGACGGCTACATTAATCGGGGATCCACCGAACATCATGATTGGAAGCGCAGTCAAAGAGCTAACGTTTGCCGCATTTATTACAAATCTAGCCCCAATCGCTATCATTATTTTACTGGTGACTGTAGGAATTCTTGCTCTTTGGTATCGCAAACAGCTTAAAACAACGCCGGAACTTACACAAGAATTAATGGAGATGAGCGCAGAGGACGAGCTAACTGATCCGACGCTGCTTAAAAAGTGTCTTGCTATTCTTGCGCTAACAATTGCGGGATTCTTTGCGCACCAAGCGCTTCATATCGAATCGGCAACCGTTGCTTTAACAGGTGCCTTCCTGTTGCTTCTGATTACAGGTGAGCATTATTTGGAAGAAGCCCTGACTCGTGTTGAGTGGACAACCATCTTTTTCTTCGTCGGCTTGTTCATTCTTGTGTCGGGATTGGTAGAGACCGGTGTCATTGCAAAGCTGGCACAGGAAGCCATTTCACTGACAGGAGGGGATGTGACGGCGACCTCGCTGCTGATTCTTTGGATGAGCGCAATTGCGTCCGCTTTTGTGGATAATATTCCATTTGTAGCGACGATGATTCCGATGATTCAGGAGATGGGTAAAATCGGGATTTCTGATCTGGAGCCGCTCTGGTGGTCGCTTGCTCTGGGAGCCTGCCTCGGTGGAAACGGGACGCTCATCGGTGCAAGTGCTAACGTCATCGTAGCCGGAATGGCGGCGAAGGAAGGACACCATATTTCTTTCGTAAAATTTATGTTCATCGGCTTTCCGCTGATGATCATCTCAATTATTATTTCAACCGTGTATGTATATGTACGGTATTTAATGTAATGAATAAGAGGGAGGCCGTATGATTCGCTACGAATACGACCAAGGGGGCCTGGATATCCAGGAACGGGAGAACGACAAGGATAAAGAGTTTATTATTAAAGTGAAGAATCCGGAGCAATATTTGCCCGGACTTCGCAAGGTACGTGCGTATTTTACGAACGATACGGTGTATACGGACGCTTTGTTTTATACGCACAAAAACAATGAGTATCATGTGATTGTACGGGCGGATTATTATACAGATTTTCTGCTATCTTTATTCAAGCATAAAATTCTCATCAAGCTAGAGTGGGAATAAATAAAACGGCGTCTGCAAAATGATTTGCAGGCGCCGTTCGTATTATGAGCCGAGCAGAGAACGTATCATACGGTTCGTAATGTTTGGCACAATCTCAAGCGAAAATTTAATTTCTGTTCGTTCATATTTCTTATGCGCATCATAGCCATAAGGCCCGACGTTAATAACCGGAACATTGAGTGCGCGAATAGCATCATAGTCTACGTTGTATTTATAGCCAAAGGAAGGGTTATTGGCGGCTTCGCTTTGGATGCTTTCTTCATCATCGCTGAGCGCTACAAAGCTCATATCTGAAATATAAGGGAAAAAATGCCGGATCTGAATCGGATGCTCGTAATGCGGCTGCACATATGCTACAGCCTCCTCAAGTGCTGCGCTCAAATTTCGTTCTTTCTCTGTCTGATCTGTTAACTCTACACGCGGTGAGTAAATCGAAGAGTAGAAGACGATAATAGCAGGACGCTTATCTTTCATCCACTTCCATGCCTCCTCCACGACGCGCGCCGCATACATTCTGCTGTCGAGACTTGGATCTTCGGCCAGCTCCTGTCGGTACGCCGTCATATGGGTCGTGTATCTTTCTCCCCATTCATCTGTCAGTTGTTCATGTAGCTCTTCATATGTATATACGCGTGTCGTCCACGGTGCTTTTTGATAGGGCTCCCCGCTGCGCTCACAATAGGTTCGATATCGTTGATCGAAGAGTTCGAGCGCATGATCAAAGGCTTGTGTGGCATAACTTTTTAGCTTTTCGAGCACTTCTTTTGGCGACCATGAATATACGAGGAAATTATAATACACATAGGCCGCTAGTGCAGTCTGTACCGTATAGGACGGCTTTAAATCCATCTGTTTTAACGAAACAGGCGGTGCTGTAATTTCTCCGTATGCTTCATCGCATAGTTCCGGATTATAATCAATAAGTCTAGTGAGTTCAGAGGCGATAAAGTTCGGATCAAGTCCTTCAAAGCAGGCGCCAACATGCGTTTCCGCTCCTGTAATATAAAAAGAGGGGAGAAGCTTTCCCACAGTGCCTTTGTATACATACCGATTTGTATCCCCTTCATAGCGCGGCGATACAAGATCAGAGTTGATGGCAGCAATATAGTCGAATCCGTATTGTTCTTCCCATTCCTTAAGCGGATACAGCGCGGAAAGAATACCGTGCGAGCTGTCTTCTTCATCACACTCCGCTACCAGGACAAGATTGCCGGCCAATTCTTCCGGATGCTCGGCATAATATCGGAGCAGGTATAGGTTGCTTGCCACTCCGCTTTTCATATCGAGCACCCCACGCCCGAACAGCCACTCATTCGATTCAAGCTGTGCTTGAATGGAAGAGGGAAGTGATTCTTTTCGTAACGCTGTCATTAGAGCATCCGGATTGCAGGCTACATCCTTTAGTTGTCCGTAGTCATCGATGCCGACCGTATCGATATGGCCCATTAAGATAATCGTACGTTGGCTTTTCGTTTTTGTACCTCGGACACATGCGAGCACATTGGAACGAGTTACATTGTCATGTACTGTTTGGATGCAGCGTACCTGCTGCGGATGCTGTGCGAAGTATGGCCACGCCTTTACTTGATTGTATATCTGCTTCGCTAGTACTTGTTCGCCTTCTGAGTTAACAATACTTTCTGTATGAACCAACTCCTTTGTTAGAGAAAGAACTTCATCTACACAATGCAGCATTGGATAGGTACCCCCTTTTTCTTTATCTGGCATAAAACAGTGCTTATCTTCCTCTTTATAATCCTACTCTGGATGAAAAATCAAGGGAAAATTGCGAAAGATTTAAATTTATACACAATGTATAAAAGTGGGCTAACTTTTTTGTTTATTTATATTATTATAAAATTTAGATATTTCATGTAAAATAGAACAAACATAAATAAAACACAAAACAAGGGGGGCAACTATGAAACGGATCATTGCAATGCTGGCTACGTTGGGGATGTTGATGACACTTCTGCTCGTAGGCTGTGGATCACCCAAGGAAGCGAAAGAGACAGCGAGTAAACCACAGGAAAAGGGAGCGGAGCAGAAGGCGGAACTCAAGCTGGTGGAAGATGGCACGCTCATGTTTGCGGCAAGCGGATTGTACAAGCCGTTTAACTTCAAAAAGGATGGGCAGCTTACCGGCTTTGACGTGGAAGTTGGGAATGAAATAGCAAAGCGGATGGGACTGAAGGCAAAGCCTGTAACCAATCCGTGGGAGACGCTGATTCAAGGGCTGAAGGGAAATAAATTCGATGCCATTATTGGTAGCATGTCCATTACTCCAGAGCGGGCCGCTCAGGTGGATTTTACAGATCCGTACTACATATCCGGTGCTCAGATTTTTGTGGCTGAATCAAATAATAGCATTAAGTCAAAAGATGATTTAAAAGATAAGACCATTGGTGTTGTGCAATCCAGTACATTCAAAGATATTGCACAAGAATATACAAAGAAAATTAAAAGCTTTCCAAGTGATGTGTATGCACTGCAGGATTTGCCACCTGGCCGCTTAGATGCCGTCATTACAGATAAAATGGTAGGAATCAGTGCGATCAATGAACAGAAGGTTAAGATCAAGACGGTTGGCGATCTGCTGTATGAAGATAAAATCGGTATGGCTGTCAACAAAGGAAACGATGAGCTGCTGAAGCAAATGAATAAGGCGCTCGCAGATATGATTCAAGATGGTACGTATGAAAAAATCAGCATGAAATGGTTCAACCGCAACATCTTGAAATAAGTAAGAAAATGAGATGATGCGCTGGCAGCCAGCGCATCATTTTTGCTAAAGGGAGGGTACCAATGGGCACATTTATCACAAATATTACACAAATATTCCAAACGCATGGTCTTGCTTTTCTGCAAGCTTCCTTGTTAACTATTCAGATTACAGCGATATCGCTGATCTTTGCTGTAGTCATCGGCCTTATTTTTGCTTTTTTTAAGATTTCAGATAGCAAACTGCTGCACCGCATTGCTGACGCATATATTACACTAATAAGAGGAACACCCCTCATTGTTCAGTTGATGTTTTTGTACTATGGGATTTCAAGTGTAATTACACTCAATGATTTCACAGCAGGTGCACTTGCGTTAGGGATACACTCCGGAGCTTATATCGCCGAGATTTTCCGTGGAGCCATTCAATCAATTGACAAAGGACAGATGGAGGCGGCGCGTTCTCTGGGAATGCCGTATCCACTTGCTATGCGGCGAATTATATTCCCGCAGGCGCTTAAGCGAGCCATTCCTCCCCTTGGCAACCAATTTATTATCGGGCTGAAGGATTCGGCATTGGTTGCGTACATCGGAGCGACAGAATTGTTCAACACCGCCCTATCGGCTCAAGGTGAGAACTATATGCCGTTTGAGACATATTTTGTTGTTGGGATGTACTATCTCATTCTCGTGCTTATTTTTACCTTTATTCTAAATAAGATCGAGGCGAGGCTGGACATACGGCAGGGTAAAAGTAAGAATGTACAGAGCGAGGTGAAGGCGGCATGATTACGATCAAGCATATGAATAAGTCGTTTGGAGAGCTGCAGGTACTGCGGGATATTAGCATTGATATTAACAAAAGCGAAGTGGTCGTATTGATAGGGGCAAGCGGCTCTGGGAAAAGTACGCTGCTGCGCTGCTTGAACTTTTTAGAAATTGCTGATAACGGGGAGATCTGGATTGACGGAGAGCAGATTGATGCGAAGAAAACCGACCTGAATCGTATTCGACAGGAAGTCGGCATGGTATTTCAGCATTTTAACTTATTTCCTCATATGTCGGTAATCGAGAATGTGATTGAAGCACCTGTCCATGTAAAAAAGGTAAGCAAAGCAGAAGCAAGACAAAAAGCAATGGAGTTATTAAGGAAAGTTGGATTATCGGATAAAGCGGATGCGTATCCTGAGCAATTATCAGGGGGGCAGAAGCAGCGAGTGGCGATTGCAAGGGCATTGGCTATGGAACCGAAAGTGATGCTATTCGATGAGCCCACGTCAGCGCTTGACCCGGAATTGGTAGGAGAGGTATTGCAGGTAATGAAAGACCTTGCTAAAGACGGAATGACGATGGTAGTTGTAACACATGAAATGGGCTTTGCTAGAGAAGTGGCAGATCGTGTGATTATGCTGGCAGATGGTGTTATTATCGAAGATGGGCATCCTGCGGATGTATTTACTGCGCCAAAACATGAACGGACGCAGAAATTCCTCAAGCAAATCGTATAATTGAGAAGGAAGGGGAACTTGTCTTGGAGCAATGGCATGAAAGGATGACGAGCTGGACCAAATGGGCGGGATGGAACGATAGCATCCACCAGGTTATCATCGTGTCGACAGCGGATTGGCAGAGCCGTCAGGCACGTCTTGAGACGTTTGAGAAGGTGAATGGAACATGGCTGCCTGCGCTTCATTCGATGCCTGCTGTGGTTGGCAAAAATGGCTATGCATTGTCTTCCGATAAAAAAGAAGGAGATGCTTCCTCCCCAGCCGGTATGTATAAGCTGGGTACAGCATTCGGAACAGCCCCGAAGCCAACGGGCGTGCGAATACCGTACCGTCCAGTTACGCGCCAGGATTACTGGATCGATGATAAATCGTCACCTGATTATAATACATGGGTACATCATGAGGGAGATCCGCGGAAGCGATGGAAGACATTTGAGCGGCTTGCCATCCCTCTTTATAAATACGCGTTAGTTATCCGATATAATGATGAACCTGTGCTGCCAGGGAAGGGAAGCGCCATTTTTATGCATATATGGCGCGGGCCTGCCAGCTATACGGCAGGCTGTGTCGCTTTGTCTGAGACTAATTTGCTTGCCGTACTCAGATGGCTTGACCCAGACAAATCACCTTTCATTCTCCAAGGTCCCGCATCTTTTCTAACTTCTTTCACCCCATAATAGATGGACTTGTAAAACGCGAGATATAGGAGATTATCTCGCGTTTTTTGTATTAAACCGTTTTATAGCGGGCAAGAAAAATCATCAGCATGGTTCCTGCTCCAAGGTATCCGAATATCGGATACAAGTGGTGAACCAGTGTAGAGAAACCGAACTGACTGATAAGATAGCAGATCATTAGTAGACCGACAATCAACAGACGTGGATGGGAAGCAAAGGGTGCAAAGAGTTGAAGCTGACGGGTAAGGCCAAATACATTACCGACCAGCGTCGTAAAGATCTCACCTAGAATGACAAGGCTAAACATCCATTGTATAAAGGGACCCAAAGAGGCGACAACCATTGCCATCGGTACTTCCGCTTGGGCAATATCATTTTTGTAGGTGAGAAGGGCATAATTGCTTAGCAAAAGCAGAATTCCCAGCCCTGCGCCTCCAATCATGCTCCCGTTGATTAAGGTTCGCCGATCCTGTACTTCATTGCCGAGTGGTACAAGCACAGCTAAAGCAAGTGAAAGATTAAAGGCCACATAGAGAAACGGGGAGAGGGTCCACCCTGCAGGAGAGGGAGTAGGTGATACGGGCAGGTTCATTCCGTTCTCTGCGAATGTGTACATTCCAATCAAGATCGTAAAGCCGAGCATAATAGGAACGACAAGCATATTGATGGACATAATAGCATGCATGCCCCGCGAAGTAATAAGATAGACGAGCAATGCAGTGCCAAGGATTCCGACCTGATAGAATCCTCCCCATTGCTGGGTAAATAAAGCGCCGCTTCCGGCCAGCATAACGCCGGTGGTACATAATAATGTCAGCAATGTAAAGCCATTAACCCATACGCCCGCCTTTTTACCGAATACATATTCATTGAATTGATGGTAGGAAGAAGCCTGGATACGACTTGCAAGCAGCATAATTTGTGCGCCTGCAAGAGTAAAGAGCAGTACGCTAACGAGAATAATAATGATACTTTTATTTCCGTAGCGTGTAACGAAGTGAAAGATTTCCTGCCCGCTTGCAAAGCCCGCTCCGACAATTGTTCCGATATACGTGAAACCGACCTGAAGTGCGGCAAACCACCGGGTCGGCTGCGCGGCTGCGTTCGTAGCCATCACCCCGATTTCATTGGATTCTTTACTATTCTATGAGATTGTCCCCCTCGATAGACTGTTCTTCTCTACATAAAAAATATCGTTACATTCTGTTGGTTTTGCATTAAAATAGAAGAAATAAACAGGCGTTTTTACTATTGGGAGAAAGCAGAGGGATACAAACGCATGATCAAGTGGATAAAGGAATGGGTGCCTGTCATTTTATTGGCAATCGTGCTGAGCATGACCATTCGCACATACATTGGGGAAGCGGTTGTCGTGCCGAGCGGTTCTATGCTCCCGACGATTCATATTAATGACAGATTAGCAGTGGATAAGATGACAGGGGCAGAAGAGCTGACGCACGGTGATATTGTGGTGTTCTATCCGCCGCTGCCAGATAAGAAGGATGAGCGATTTATCAAGCGGCTGATTGGTGTTGGCGGAGATACAATTGAGATTAAAGATGGTGTACTGTATCGCAATGGGAAAAAGGTGGATGAGCCTTATATTAAAGAGCCGATGACATACGATTTCGGGCCTGTTGTCGTTCCGAAAGGCAAGTTCTTCTTCCTTGGGGATAACCGCAATGAAAGCTATGACTCACATCTATGGCCTGATCCGTTTGTTGATATTAGTGCCATCGAAGGAAAAGCCAGATTTCGCTTTTATCCATTTACCGATATGCAGTCCATGTAAAATAAAGCTGACGAATGAAGGAGATCCCCTGGTTCGTCAGCTTTTTACGTTCATACCAAGGGTGCGTATTGTGAGGTGTTACGTTTCCCTTTTTTCAGGGAATAATTTGAGTAGGAAGATATCGGTTGTCAGGAAATGAGATGAAAAGGGCGGTGTAAGCCATGGGCAATGTAATGAATAGAGGGAAAATGCTTGTTATCTACAATCCGGTGGCGGGGCAAGAGATTATCAGTCAAGCGTTAGGAGAAGTCGCCATGTCACTACAGGAGAAGTGGGACATTACGCTTCGTCCTACACTATGTAAGGCGCATGCAGAAAAAATTGCGTATGAGGAAGGGGCAGGCTACGCCGTTGTCGTTGCAGCCGGAGGCGACGGAACGATTCATGAAGTGGTGAATGGTCTAATGCGGCTTGACCATCGCCCAACGCTTGGCATTCTGCCTGCCGGTACGGCTAATGACATTGCCCGCACACTTCGAATTCCGCTTGACTTGCTTGCGGCCTGTCAATTCATGAAGCAGACCGAAGCGTGTGCTATAGATATTGGACGCTATGGTAAACGGCACTTCGTTAATTTTCTTGGTGTTGGTTTAATTTCTACAGTCTCCAATGAAGTGAAGAATGAAACAAAAACCTATCTTAGGCACTTTACTTATTACTTAAAATCACTCCAGCATTTCCAAGGCGATAATTTATTCAATGTTGTGCTTACCACAGAAACCGAAAAAATTGAAAAAGAAGCAGTGATGGTATATGTAGCGAATGGACAGTCGATTGCAGGGATGGAACTATTTACAAATAATGAACTCAATAACGGTACATTCGAAGTGATTGTAGTGGAGAATGTAGGGCTCTCTGAAATCGTGAGTGTCATGTCATCCTATCTGCGCCGAGAGCCTTTCGAACATGAAGCGATTTCTCGTTACAAAACCGCTTCCTTTACTTTAGAATGTACGCCTCCGCAGCTCATTGATACCGATGGTGAGAAGCATGGACAGACGCCGGTGAAGGTGACACTGCTCCCACGCGCCCTCCGTGTGATCGGCCAAATTAGCGTGTGAAATCTCTTGCATTATTATATATAAATGTTTGAATCTCGCTCCTTGTGGAAAGGAATACATGTCACCATTTCACAAATGAAAAGGAGCGAGGATACACAATGAATACAAATTGCAAAGTACAGGAATATGACAACACGGTGCAAGCATATCAGGCGGTCAATAACCTGCAGAATGCAGGGTACGGCAAAGATCATATGTATCTGTTTGCTCATGACAAAAGCGTCTCCAAAGACCTGACAGATCGGACGAATACCGAGAATATGGGTGTAGCGGAAAAAGGCGTGATGGATACTGTGGCCAATATGTTTAAGAGTCGTGGCGATGAGCTGCGCAACGAATTTAAAAACCTTGGCTTTAGCCAGGCTGAAGCTAATCAATATGAAGAGCGTCTCGATCAAGGAAAAGTACTGCTGGTCGTCAAAGATTACCGTGATGACGTAGACAGCTATTTATAAGAAAAATGCTAAGAACACGATTTTGATGAAAAGAAAAGTGGTAAGCCTTACTAGAAGGCTTACCACTTTTGTACGTTTTATCTGTGTTTGATTCGTGTAAGTCTGGCTTCGACTCTTTTGCTGATGAACCAGAGTGCAAAGATAGCTAATCCAACAAGCACAAGCTTCCATGGGCTTTCGATAAAAGACATTAAGTCGTGACCGATAAAGGAGACGGCAAAAATCATAATCGCTTTACCAAGAATAATGGCAGCGACAAAGTGACTGGTTGGAATGCTGGAGAGCCCGGCTACAACATTCACAAGCGATGATGGTGTGAAAGGAAAGCAGGAGAGCAGGAGAATGGCGGTAAATCCATGCCGATTCATCCAGTTCATCGCATCGTTCACTTTAGGGTGACGGGTGAGAAAATGTAAGAAACGGTGTTGTCCAAGCTTGCGGCAAATTGTGAATACGGTAATTGATCCTGAGGCCACACCGATCCATGAATACAAAAAGCCGAGCCAGAGACCATAGGCTGCGGCGTTACCTGCAACGATAGCAACCAGAGGCAGCGGCGGGAAGAATGATTCAATAAATGTCATCAGAATTCCCGGCAGCGGCCCGAATGATTCATATTTGGCAAACAGCGCTATTAAGTTTTCTTCAGAAAAATAGGCCTTTAACTCTGTCCAGTTCATAGGTTCATTTTACACCAAAAAAGAAGGAAAGTGCACGGGGAAGTTGATTTTGCCAAAAACCCCAGTCATGGCCGCCATCTTCTTCAATATATGTGACGGAAGCGCCGCGCTGTTCAAGAAGCTGCCGCATTTCTCGGTTATAGGCAAGAAAGTCCGCTGTACTGTCTCCAATCGGTACAGCAGTTTCCTTTAGGCCAACAAGCATATAGATCGTCAACTGGGAGAGCTTCGGCTTGCGCAGTACGCCTTTCATCACTTCAGGATAAAAGGCTCCGGAGAGCGAGATGACTTTAGTAAACCATTCAGGTCGATCCATCGCCAGATCAAGGCTGACGGTTGCACCAAGCGAGTCGCCGACCAGAACGCGTTCTTCTATGGCGAATTCCTTTTCCACAGCAGGAAGTAATTCCTCAAGGAAGAAAGATTTATATAGATGGTTGCGACTGCGTCCAGTGCCGTATTCTGCGGTGCGATTTTCGCGTGATACTGTAACAGCTACGATGATAAACGGTAACAGTTTGTTGTCAAGAATCATTTCCTGGGCGGCTGTAGCTCCCCGTCCGAAGTTAAGGAATTGCTCTCCATCCTGTGCGTAGAGCGCCGGATAGGAGCGGGTAGGATCATAGTTTGGCGGCAGATACACCTTGTAGGAGCGTGTCTCTCCAAGGTGTACACTCTCAAGCTCGCGGCGTACAATTGTCCGCTTGCGCAAATTCTCATTCATCACAATTAAACCTCCATGCTTTTGTATGTATGTGTGAAAAAAATTGGACATGATAAAAGGGAAGTGCTATACTCATCGCGAATCCGAAAACATGGAACTGTACTTGTTGTGCAACAAGGTGTGTTTCATCGTTCGATTGTTCTATTACAGTAGTGTAAATATTCTTTTTTATATTTTATCAAAAAAAAGGAGTTGTCATGATGTTACAAATTCTTTCGCCTGAAGGCAAGGTAGCGGATCAAAAACAAATGCCTCAAGTCGATGACGCCACTTTGAAAGAATTAATGCGCAAGATGGTCTATACTCGCGTATGGGATCAACGTGCAATTAGTTTGAATCGCCAAGGACGTCTGGGCTTCTATGCACCGGTTGCCGGACAGGAAGCGTGCATGATCGGGAGTCAAAGCGCACTTGCTAAGGAAGATTTTATTCTACCAAGCTATCGCGACATTCCGCAAATTGTATGGCACGGACTTCCGCTGCATCAAGCGTTTTTATATTCCCGCGGTCATTTTCATGGCGGTCAGATTCCTGATGATGTAAACGTTTTAATGCCGCAAATTATTATTGCCGCACAAATCACGCAGGCAATGGGCGTTGCCATGGGCTTTAAGCTGAAGAAAGAAAAGCGTGTAGCCATTACATACATTGGAGATGGTGGTACGTCGCAAGGTGACTTCTACGAAGGATTGAACTTTGCCGGTGTATATAAAGTGCCAGCGATCTTCTTTGTACAGAATAACCGCTATGCGATTTCTACACCGTTCTCCAAACAAACAGCGGCAGAATCTGTTGCAGCTAAAGCGCAGGCAGCCGGCATTAAAGGTGTACAGATTGACGGTATGGATGCACTCGCTGTATATGAGACTGTCCGTGAAGCAAGAGAGCGTGCGCTCGCTGGTGAAGGTCCTACCTTAATTGAAGCGCTGACGTTCCGCTACGGCCCGCATACAATGGCCGGCGATGATCCGACTCGCTATCGTGGAAAAGAAGAGATGACTGAATGGGAGCAAAAAGATCCATTGGTTCGTTTCCGTTCCTACCTTGAAAGCAAGAACCTCTGGTCAAAAGAGGATGAAGATAAAACAATTGAACAGGCGAAGAGCGAGATTGCTGAAGCGATTAAGAAAGCGGATGCACAGCCGAAGCAAAAAGTAACCGACCTGATCGATATTATGTTCGAAGAGAAGACTCCAGCTCTGCAGGAGCAATACGATGAGTACAAGCAGAAGGAGATGAAGTAGACAATGGCACAAATGACGATGATTCAAGCCATTACTGATGCGATGCGTACGGAGATGAAAGCTGATCCGAATGTTCTTGTATTCGGTGAGGATGTAGGCGTAAACGGCGGGGTATTCCGCGCAACGGAAGGACTTCAGAAAGAATTCGGTGAAGATCGCGTATTTGATACGCCGCTTGCTGAGTCTGCGATCGGCGGCATGGCTGTCGGTCTTGGTCTTCAAGGCTTCCGACCAGTTGCTGAAATCCAATTCTTCGGCTTCGTGTTTGAGACATTTGATGCGATTGCATCACAGGCGGCTCGCATGCGCTATCGTTCCGGCGGTAAGTACAATTCTCCCATCACTTTCCGCGCTCCGTTTGGTGGCGGCGTAAAAACACCTGAACTGCATGCGGACAGCTTAGAGGGTCTGTTCCTGCAAACACCTGGTGTAAAAGTGGTCATTCCATCAAATCCATACGATGCAAAAGGTCTGTTGATTTCTGCAATTCGTGACAATGATCCGGTTATCTTCTTAGAGCATATGAAGCTGTACCGTTCATTCCGAGGTGAAGTACCAGAAGAATCCTATACAGTACCGCTTGGCAAGGCCAATGTTGTCAAAGAAGGAAAAGACGTTACCATCATTACATACGGTGCGATGGTACAGACGTCTCTAAAAGCGGCAGAACAAATCGAAAAAGAGCGGAATGTGTCTGTGGAAGTTATTGACTTGCGTACGATTAGCCCGCTCGATGTAGAGACGATCATTGCATCCGTTGAGAAAACGAACCGTGCAATCGTAGTGCAAGAAGCACAGAAACAGGCAGGTGTGGCTGCAGAAGTCATCGCTCAAATCAATGAGAAGGCGATTCTTTCTCTTGAAGCTCCTGTGCTGCGTGTTACGTCTCCAGATACCGTATTCCCGTTTGCAGCGGCGGAAGATGTATGGCTGCCAGATCCGGGTCGCGTTATTGAAGCACTCAACAAAGTATTGGATTTCTAAATTTGCGTAGAGTCAATGTGTGAATATATAGCAATAATATGAAAGAGGAGGTTCCATTCATGGCGTTCCAATTTAAGATGCCGGATATCGGTGAAGGAATTCACGAAGGTGAGATCGTAAAATGGCATATTAAAGAAGGCGATCAGGTCGAAGAAGATCAGATCATTATGGAAGTGCAGAACGATAAAGCAGTCGTTGAAATTCCCTCTCCAGTAAACGGTAAGGTTCTCTCCATTAAAGTGGATGAGGGAACGGTTGCGGTTGTCGGTGATGTGCTGGTTGAGTTTGATGCGGAGGGTGCAGAAGCGGCTGACGGTGAAGGTACTTCCCAACCGGAAAGTGAGACGGTGGATGCGACAGGCCGCGACGTTGGAGAAGAACTGAAAGAAAAATCGGAACAGGCAAGTGTAGAAAAAACACCGATGACTGAAGGAAGCGCTCCTGCGCAGCAGGATGCAGAACCGGTAGACGATAGCAAGCGTGTATACGCGACACCAGCTGTACGAAAGCTTGCGCGTGAAAAAGGGATCAACATCCGTCAGGTGCAGGGAACAGGCAAGAATGGACGCGTAACGCGGGAAGACGTCGAGCAATTTGCACAGGGTGGCGGCAGAGCACAGGCGGCACCGCAGGCGGAGCAGGCACAGCAGGTTGACGAGGCAGCCGCACCGGCAGCACAAGAAGAGAAACAAACAGCTCCGGCAGCCGCACAAACAGCCCCAGGCGGCCTTGAAGAGCGCAAGCCGCTTAAAGGTATCCGCAAAGCCATCGCAGCGGCAATGACGAAGTCAATGTACACGGCTCCACACGTTACGATCATGGACGAGGTAGACGTAACTAAGCTCGTAGAGATGCGTACACGCTTTAAGCCGCTTGCAGAGAAAAAAGAAGTAAAGCTCACGTATCTTCCGTTTATCGTCAAAGCAGCGATTGCCGGTCTGCGTGAGTTCCCTGAACTGAACGCAAGCATTGATGACGAGAAAAATGAAGTTGTGCTGAAGAAATACTACAATATCGGTATTGCTGCAGCTACGGATGAAGGGCTTCTCGTACCGGTCATTAAAGAAGCAGATCGCAAACCACTGTGGAAAATTGCCGGGGAAATCTCTGAGCTTGCCACAAAGGCGCGTGACCGCAAAGCGTCAGCTGATGAACTCAAAGGAAGCACATTCTCGATTACGAATATTGGTTCTGCCGGCGGTATGTTCTTTACACCGGTCATCAATTATCCGGAAGTAGCGATTCTTGGCGTAGGCCGTATTGCGAAAAAGCCGATTGTAAACGAAAATGACGAGATTGTGGCAGCACCGGTTATGGCATTGTCCTTAAGCTTTGACCACCGCCTGATTGACGGTGAAATGGCACAATTGTATATGAACTACATCAAAGGCCTGTTGCAAAATCCAGAAATGCTTGTCATGGAGGTGTAAGGCATGGTAGTAGGAGAATTTACAACTGAAATTGACGTGCTGGTTATCGGAGCAGGACCGGGTGGATATGTAGCGGCAATCCGTGCTGCTCAGCTCGGTAAAAAAGTAGTCATTGTAGATAAAGATGAAGTTGGCGGCGTTTGCTTAAATCGCGGCTGCATCCCTTCTAAGTCTTTGATCTCGGCTGCAAAGCAGTATGAGCAGGCAAAAGAAGGAAGTACGATTGGTATTAACGTCGAAGGCGTATCAGTTGATATGAAGAAAGTGCAGGAATGGAAGCAAGGCGTTGTCAATAAGCTCACTGGTGGTGTAGGCCAGCTTCTTAAGGGAAACGGTGTTGAGGTTCTTTCTGGTGAAGCGCTTTTTGTAAGCGAGAATGAAGTGCGCGTGTTCCATGGATACGATGTGAATCGCTACAAGTTCAACCACTGCATTATCGCAACCGGCTCCCGTCCGATTGAGATTCCAGCCCTGCCATTCGGTGAGCGGATTCTTTCTTCTACTGAAGCGTTGATGCTTGACCACATTCCGCAAAAAATGCTGGTTGTTGGCGGCGGTTATATCGGTATCGAGCTTGGTACCGTATTTGCTAAGCTGGGTACGAAAGTAACTGTGCTTGAAGGTATGGCCAGTATTCTGCCGGGCTTTGAGAAGCCGATGGTACAGATGGTACGCAAAAAGCTCAAAAAGCTTGGGGTAGAAATCCATACAGAAGCAATGGCCCAATCAAGCGAAGTAACAGAAAACGGTGTGAAGGTCACAGCGAAAATCAAGGATAAAGAAGAAGTATTTGAAGCTGATTACTGCCTGGTAACGGTAGGGCGTCGCCCGAATACGGATGAACTTGGTCTAGAAGCGATTGATATGAAGCTGACAGACCGCGGTCTGATCGAAATTGACAAGCAGTGTAAGACAAGTATCCCGAATGTGTATGCAATCGGTGATATTGTCGAAGGCCCTGCGCTGGCTCACAAAGCTTCGTATGAAGGCAAGGTAGCTGCAGAAGTCATTGCGGGTCAGTCGAGTGAGATTGACTACATGGCTATTCCGGCAGTTGTGTTCTCGGATCCGGAGATGGCTAGTGTAGGCTTAAGTGAGCAGCAGGCAAAAGAAGAAGGCTACAAGGTAAAAATGGGCCGCTTCTCCTTTGCTGCAAACGGCCGCGCGCTCAGCGTCAATGAAACAGACGGCTTCGTTAAGGTGATAGCCAATGAAGAGGATGGCCGTGTGCTGGGCGTGCAGATCGTAGGTCCGGAAGCGTCTGATCTTATCGCAGAAGCAGGGCTTGCAATTGAGATGGGCGCAACGCTCGAAGACATTGCATTAACCATCCACGCGCATCCGACGCTGGCTGAAGTCACGATGGAGGCGGCAGAGGCTGCACTTGGACACGGTATTCACTCTTTATCTAAATAGATAATAAAGCAGCTAGCAGATAAGCAGAAGAGCAGGCGGAGTATGATCCGGCCTGCTCTTTTTAATGATGATGAAGATAGCAACTATGGCGTAAGAGAATCAGATACTTCAGATACTTTGCGAGAATTTTCTTCAAGAGAAGCCATCGAAGCGCTGATCTGCTCGGTAGCGGCTGCCTGTTGCTGTGCTAAGCTATCGAGGTTTTTAACTTCCTTAACGATTTCTTCGATTGTCCCTGACATCTCCAACAGATTCTTCGAGATCTCTTCTACATTCTCCCGCGTACTTGAAGCAAGCTTGCGAACCTCATCGGCAACTACTGCGAAGCCGCGTCCTGCATCGCCTGCACGAGCCGCTTCAATGGCTGCATTTAAGGCGAGGAGATTGGTCTGGTCAGCAACCTGCTTGATCAGATTGATTACTTTTCCTACCGTACTCAGAGCGTTTTGAGCTTTCTGCGAATTAACAGATAGAGCACCTACTGCATCGGCCATTCCGGTTGCCCCTGCTGCAATATCTTCGGTAGCCTGGGTAGTCTGCTCGGTTGTCTGCATCAGCTCAGATGCCATGCTCTTTAGCATTTCCTGTTTTTGAATCGGCATAGCGATGGCAAGCGTGCCGATTATACGATGGTTTTCATCAAAGAGTGGAATCGTATTGGCGGCATAGCCGAAACCGAATGGCGAATCTTTGTGGTCTACAGTGCGGTTGATTTTTCGCTTTTGGTCAAGGGTACGCGAAATATTTGTATTATGTGGGATCGGGCTACCGATACGAAAGCCGAATTTTACATATTTTCCTTCCCAATAGCCAACAATTTTTTCAGTGTTGGTTAAAACCAATGTATGTTCTTCATTAAACATTTCATAAAGGTGCTGACATCCTTTATGCAACGAGATTAATTCATCATGCAGACCCTGCATCTTTTCGGTTCCCATCATCATAGGGAATACACTCCCATCCTATAAAAATGATATTTTTGTGCTTCGCCTGTATCTTATGTTCTATATTCATCATAAACCAAAACATGGTAGAAGAGAATAAAGAATTACAAAAACTTGCCATCATAAGGAAAAAGTCCCGCTCATATTTTTCTGTACAAAAAAAGACAGACTCACACGCGGAGCTGTCTTTCTTATGCTTATGAACTACCCGGCATGTGCCGTTTCTTGTTTGGCAAGCTGCTCTTTTATATAACGATTGTCTTTATGCTCTGCGCATTCTGCAGAACATGAACGCTTGTGCGCATCCTCGCATTCTTCACAGCAGAAATGCTGTACATTGCACCATGGATTTGCACAATTGATATAACGGTCACTCGGCTTGCCACAATGTTTACATTCAGAAATAATCACGTCTTCTTCTGTTCGGTTAATCGGCACTGAAATTCGCTCGTCGAATACATAGCACTTACCATCGAACAGACGACCTTGTACCTCAGGATCTTTGCCGTAGGTAACGATGCCGCCGTGAAGCTGAGACACGTCTTCAAAGCCCTCTTGCAGAAGGAAGCCTGACAGCTTCTCACAGCGGATGCCCCCTGTACAATACGTAAGGATCTTTTTATCTTTGTACTGGCTTAAATTCTCGCGAATCCATTGTGGGAATTCGCGTGAGGTCTTCACGCCAGGACGAATCGCTCCACGGAAATGGCCGAGTTCATATTCATAATCATTGCGTCCGTCAATGACAACTACATCGTCGTGTTGTAGATGTTCATAGAATTCCTTTGGACTAAGATAGTTTCCAGTTGTTTCGTTTGGATTTACATCCTCATCAAAGCGCCATGTTACGATTTCCTTTTTATGACGAACGAAGATTTTTTTAAATGTATGTTCATCGGATTCGTCGATTTTGAAGAACACATCAGCAAAACGCGGATCCTTCCGCAATGTTTCCATGTAGGTGTCTGTTTGTTCTTTTGTGCCGGACAGCGTTCCGTTGATGCCTTCTTCGGCGACAATAATGCGTCCTTTTACCCCAAGCTCTTTGCAGAAAGCAAGGTGTTCAGCGGCAAATTCTTCGGCGTTTTCGATGTGAACATATTTATAGAATAAAAGCACGAGATACGGCTTTTTGTGCTCCAAATGCTGCGATTGCATGGGAACATTCCTCCCTTGTAGACGTTGTAGATACTAATATAGTAAGGATGAAATACTTTATGCTATACTGGATGTATCTGTATATTTTGGCGGATTACTTTCGAAACATAATGCGCTATAAATAACTTATCTATGTTGTTTATATTACGATATTATATCGTATCATAAGTACTGCCAAAAAGGGAAGCGGGGATTTATAGAAATGTCAGCATGGTTTGGTTCTTTTATTGTTGTCTGGACGATTCTCCTTATATCTCTAATGTTTATTGGCGGCTTTTTTATGTTCCGCAAGTTTTTGAAATCGATGCCGAAGAAGGATGGCATGTCGGATCTGGACTGGCAGGATCATTATATTAACGAGACACGCCATATGTGGACAAAAGAGACAACAGAGCTGTTAGAAGAGCTGGTTAACCCTGTACCGCAGCTGTTTCGTGATGTAGCAAGGCGCAGTATTGCCGCCCGCATCGGTAAGTTGGCACTTGAAGAAGGGGAGCAGCAGATCACGGTCGATCTTGTCATTAAGGGCTATATATTGGCGACGCCAGCCCGTGACCATAAGTTTCTGGTTGCCCATCTCACGGAGAAGCAGATCGATTTTGCACCATATAAGCAGCATCTTAAAATCAATGCAGAATAAGGCGGACTATCCGTCTTTTTTTTGTTTTAAAACATTGTATGAGGGAAAGGTAAAACAGTGGATGTTATAGGAAACGGAGATGGTTAGTATGCTGGGCATTGCTTTTATTCTTATGTATTTTATTATTATTGCACTTGTTATTGAGATCTCTACCATTTTATTAAAGATGACAGGGCTGGATAAGGATATAGCACGCTTTCAGGCGATTTCTATGCTGACCGGAACCGGATTTACAACAGGCGAATCAGAACTGGTGGCCCGTCACCCGATTCGTCGACGGTTGGGGACATTTCTCATTCTGTTTGGCGCCTTCTCGCTTGCGGTCATTATTTCGGCAATCAGTGCACTGCTGGCGAATCGGTCAGGTTTGCCGCAACTCGGCACCGTGATCGCAGTGCTGCTTGTTATATGGGGGCTAATGAAGCTGAAGAGTGTAGAGAGACGTCTGTATAAAAGAATGGAGGCCAATATGCGGAAGGTGCATGTCACACATGAACTTCCGATTGAGGACGTACTATTTATCGGTGACGATGATTTGTTTACCGAGATACATATATTTAAAGACTCGAAATTAATCGGGAAGAGTATCAAGGATTGTCTCGAAGATGAAGTCGATATGAATGTATTGTTCATTAAGCGGGGAGATGAGGTGGTGCGAAGAAGTCTGAGTGAAGCCAAGGTACAGGATGGAGATAAGCTGCTTGTGTATGGAGATCGGCATGTGATTGAGCGGAAATTCAGCCGTGAACTCAAGCATATGGAGGAATTAGAAAAAGAGGAACACAAAAGCGAAGAACTTGTATAATGAAGAAGACCTGCTATCTTTGAAGAGAGTAGCAGGTCTTCTTTGTGTTTACATCTTAGCAGCAGCGTGTAGGCTTGCCGCTACCGTACCGTTGCTCGATCGCCTGTCGGAAGAATTCCTTTTCTGACAGTGGGGTGAGCTCGCCTTTGGGCGGGGCAGCATGCCAGTAATCAAGGTATCGTTCATAATCCGGAATCCCGAATACCATTCGAAAGGTAGAGCGGACTCGACGCATTAATGAGTGAGTAGCAGCCACTTCCTTGATTTTTTCCGGCGGAACGTACGTGCGCTGTGGGCATGTTTCGTCGCGCCACATGATTCATCCCTCCTTATTACCTTACATATTATGCCGAGTGCGATTGTCCTCCGCTATAGACCGAAGCATCGCCTTTGGATTCAACGAATGGAGCCTCCTGCAGGGAGCCGCGGTACGTACCACGCAGAATGCTGATCCATACTCGCAGACAATCAAGCATCAACAGAAGAACAATACCAACAAAGATAGCCGTCATAACCGCATCTACGCGGTCGTTGAAAATCATTTGTTTTGCAGCTTCCATCGTTTTTACGCCTTTAGGCAGTTGTCCTTGCTCTACAGCTTTTGAGAAAGCAGAAGCATGGGAGAGGAAGCCGATTTTTGGATCTGGATCAAACAGCTTCTGCCAGGCGGCTGTCATCGTAACCGTAAGCAGCCAGCTAAGCGGCACGAGCGTTACCCAAGCGTACGCTTTTTTGCCCATTTTCAAAATGATGGTGGTTCCAACAGCGAGTGCAATAGCGGCCAGCATCTGGTTGGCGATACCGAACAGCGGCCACAGCGTCTTGATCCCGCCGAGCGGATCGATAACCCCGGCATATAGGAAGTACCCCCAGCCAAGGCTGATAACGGCACTAGAGATGATGTTGCCCGGCAGCCAGGTTGTATCTTTGAACTTCGGAGCGAAGTTTCCTACCAGTTCGCTAACCATGAAACGACCAACACGCGTACCGGCGTCAATGGTTGTCAGAATAAAGACGGCTTCAAAGAGAATGGCAAAATGATACCAGAACGCCATTAGCGCTTTACCACCAAGAATGGTAGAGAAGATGACTGACATCCCTACGGCAAGTGATGGCGCACCGCCTGTACGAGATAAAATTGAATTCTCTCCCACATCCTCTGCCAACTGTGTTAATTCGGCAGCGGAAACGGTGAAGCCCCACTCTGTAATCGTTCGTGCAGCGGTCATGGCATCTGCACCGATGGCAGCGGCCGGACTGTTGATCGCAAAGTACGTGCCAGGTGTTAGGATCGATGCTGCGATCAATGCCATAATGGCTACGAATGATTCCATCAGCATTCCGCCATAGCCGATCGCGCGGCTGTGGCTTTCTTTGGCGATCAGCTTAGGTGTTGTTCCGCTAGAAACAAGCGCATGGAAGCCGGATATTGAGCCGCAGGCAATTGTAATAAATAAGAACGGGAATAGGTTGCCGGTAAATACCGGACCGCTTCCATCAATGAATTTGGTTACCGCAGGCATTTGCAGATCGGGCAGCGTAAGAATAATGCCGATACCAAGCAGACCGATGGTTCCGATTTTCAGGAACGAGCTTAGATAGTCACGCGGTGCAAGCAGCATCCACACAGGAAGAATAGATGCGATAAAGCCGTAAATAATCATTAGAATAGCCAAGGCTTCCGGACTAAACGTAAACATTGGCGCAAGCGTTGGTGATTCTGCTACCCATTGTCCGGCCACGAGAGCAAGCATCATGAGAGCAAAACCGATAAGGGATGTCTCTCCAACACGGCCTGGCCGGATATAGCGCATGTAGAAACCCATAAATATTGCGATAGGAATCGTCATGGCAATCGTGAAGGTGCCCCATGGGCTTTCGGCCAGTGCGTTGACGACAACGAGTGCCAGCACGGCAATAAGAATAATCATAATAGCAAGAATTCCGACCATGGCAATCAGACCGCCAACTGGACCGATTTCTTCCTTCGCGATTTGCCCGAGACTTTTTCCATCGCGGCGCATGGAGCCAATAAGAATGATGAAGTCCTGTACGGCCCCTGCCAGAATAACCCCTACAACAATCCAGATGGTACTTGGGAGATACCCCATCTGTGCCGCAAGCGTTGGGCCGACCAGTGGACCTGCACCCGCGATCGCAGCAAAGTGATGGCCGAATACAACCCATTTGTTTGTTGGAATATAATCTTTTCCGTCATTGTGAACTTCAGCGGGTGTGGCCCGTTTATCGTTCAGATTGAAAACCTTGTGAGCGATGAAGCGACTATAGAAGCGGTAAGCGACGGCGTAGCTTGCTACGGCAGCAAATAAGAGCCACGCAGCGTTAATTTCCTCGCCGCGAACCAGTGCGAGCCAGCCCCAGCATACCCCGCCGACAACTGCAATCGCACCCCAAATAAGTATGGAGAGCATACGGTTTTTCATCATTGAATCCCCTCTTTCACGGTTTTAAAATTTTATCATTTTAAATTTTCTAAAATTTTAACTTATTCTACCGTGTGAGGTGATGATCTACCAGTGATTCTACATAAGCGGTAGTAAAAACTACATGAACAGTTAAAAATGAGTCATTATATGTCCGAGAGCATACAGCGATCGGGTACGCTCTCGGCCGGATAGTCTAAAATCCAAGACGAATTTTTAATTCTTTGACAAGCGTACGACTTACAGGGAGTACCGTTTCTTCTTCATCATCAATCCGCACTTGAACCGCACCTTTGAACCAGGGAATAAATTCAATGATACGATGCAAATTAACAATGTATGTACGATGAATCCGATAAAAGCGGTCGCTTGGCAATTTCTTCTCTAAATCCTGCAGTGAAAAGGATGTTACATAATTCTCATGCTTGGTAAAAATTCTTGCCGTACGGCCCTCAGCCGATGCGTACACGATTTCTTCGATGTTGACAAAGGCCACGCTCGTTGCTTTTTCCACAGGAATGCGGGTATATGCTGAAAATGATCTGGCCACAGGCCCTATTGTCTCAGCGATTTGGCGCAGCGTAGATTCAAGCGGAAGAGAAGGGGACAGAGATGCACTCTTCTCTTCTTTGATTCGTTTGCGCAGGCGTTCGATCGTTTTGTCCAATCGTTCTTCATTGAATGGTTTAAGCAGATAATCTGTCGCCTCCGTCTCGAATGCTTGCAGGGCGTATGAATCATAAGCGGTAGCATATACGATCGATGCTGATATGCTTGCTTGTTGTAATTGCTGGGCAACGGTGATGCCTTCCATATCATGAAGGTGAATATCAAGGAATACGACATCAGGCTGCAAGTCCGTGATGATCTCTAATGCTTCCTCACCATTTGTGGCTTCCCCTGTTACTTCAATATCTTCGTATTGTTCAAGCAAATAACGCAGCTCAGAGCGAGCTGGTGCTTCGTCGTCCACAATGACTACTCGTAGCATAGGTTATGACACATTCCTTTCTTCCCATGGCATAGTAAGCGTACAAACAGTGCCGCCATCCGTGCCTGGACCAATCATTAAGTCATATGGCTTGCCATATAGCGCATGAAGGCGGCTCCGGACGTTGGCAAGGCCAATTCCGGATAGAGGACGTGGCGGGGATTGAGATGCGAGTCCCACCCCGTTATCAGATACCCGAATCGTAAGAGCGTTGTTTTCTTTGCCAATATAGATTTGTACGGTTCCACCCTCTTTTTTGGGCAGCAGGCCGTGTTTAATAGCGTTCTCGACAATAGGCTGCAAAATAAGGCCGGGAATGACTTGTTTCCATGCATCCGGTTGAATGTCTGTTTCTACCAATAGTTTATTGCCAAACCGGGCCTGCTCGATCTCTAAGTAAGCTTCTACATGCTTCATCTCTTCTTCTACTGTAATCATCCTATCCCCCTGATGAAGATTGCGCCTGAAGAACTCAGCGAGATTCACAATCAGTCTGCGGGCGGTTTCAGGTTTTGTACGGATAAAAGAAGAAATAGTGTTAAGCGCATTAAACAAAAAATGCGGATTGATCTGTGCATGCAGCGCTCGAATTTCCGCATCGGCCAGAAGGGATGCTTGCTGTTCTAAATCTGCGATCTCAAGCTGGGTAGAGAATAATTGGGCGAGCCCGCGTGCCAGTTCCCAATGGACGATGGATACTTCATGCTGCCGCTCAAAATAAAGCTTTAAGGTACCAACAGTGGCTTCTTTTTTGGTTAGAGGCACAATGATAGCGGAATGAAGCGAGCAGTCTTTGCTGCTGCATCCAATTTCTTCCTTATTATGAGCCCATAGCATTCGCTGGGTTTGCAGCACTTCAAGCGTTGCTTCCGTCTGTAGGGGAGTGCCTTTGTAGTGATGGCTGCTGCCGGCTCCGATATGTGCGAGAATACGTTCTTTATCGGTAATGGCGACGGCTGCTGTTTCTGTTTGGTTATAGATTACTTGTGCCGTTTTTTCGGCGGATTGTTCATTGAGTCCTTGGCGCAGGATAGGGAGGGTAATGTCCGCGATTTGCAGCGCGCGCTGCGCCTGCATGGACCCTATTCTTTCTTCCTCGGCTTTGGCCACTTGTACGATCATAATAAACAGAGCGATAGCCGAAGCATTGACGAGCATCATCGGGAGTGCAATAATTTCGACAAGGCGGAGCGCATCTGTAAAAGGTGTGGCGATGGCGAGAATAAGGAGCATTTGTATTCCTTCGGCAATGAAGCCGACCATCCAGGCTGTACCCCAATGCATAGAGCGCTGATGATATCTGAGATAGACCAGTCCGGCCAGCAGTCCTTCTGTCGTCGTGGATACCGCGCAGGCCAAATCGGTAAATCCACCGAGCGAATACCGGTGTAATCCGGCCAAGAGTCCGGTCACAGTACCGACGAGCGGGCCTCCGAGAAGCCCCGCCATAATCGGACCGATGACACGCGAGTTTGCAAGTGCGCCTTCGATCGGAATGGCTGCATAGGTGCCGTAAATTCCGATAAGTGTACATACTATGATTGTAATAATTTTATCACGCGGTCCATCTGTACGCCGCAGCATGCGACGGAAGAAACGAAAGCGAGAGAGAAAGAAGGCCAGAACGACAAGGGTTGCGGTTCGTTCGGCCAGATCGATAAACAGAGGATGAAGCAGCGGCATACGTACCCTCCTTATGTGCCTGGTTGCGTTGTTACCCAAAAGTATATCATCCGTGTAATCCCCGTCAATTCAGGGAATAGAGAACTCGAGGAGATGAGCAGAATGAAGAACTTAACGATGAGTACGGATTTATACCAGATTAATATGATGTATGCCTATTATAAAAAGGGAATAGACAGCCAGCGTACGGTGTTTGACGTATTTTTCCGCAAAGCTCCTTGTGGCAGTGGCTATGCGATTTTTGCCGGGCTTGAACAGGTGCTTGAATACATTGAGAACATTCAATTTACAGAAGATGATATCGCTTATTTAAAAAGCGTATATCCGTATGAAGAAGCATTTCTTGATAGGCTGCGGGCGTTCCGCTTTACAGGGAATATAGCGGCGATGAAAGAAGGAACCGTTGCCTTTCCGGGTGAGCCGCTGATTCGCGTGGAAGCGCCAATCTGCGAAGCACAATTGATCGAGACAGCGATGCTGACGATCATCAACCATCAGACGTTAATCGCCACCAAAGCTGCCCGGATCGTTGGCGCGGCCAAAGGAGATACGATTCTTGAATTCGGATTGCGCCGCGCTCAGGGTACGGAAGCAGGCTATTATGGGGCAAGAGCGGCCTACATTGGAGGCGTTCATGCGACATCGAATATTATGGCAGGCCGCGATTTTGATATTCCGGTCAAGGGAACGCATGCCCACAGTTTTGTCCAGATTTTCGAGCACGAATTCGACGCGTTTACAGCATACAGCGAAGCATTTCCGGACGAGACGGTGCTTTTGGTGGATACATACGATACATTAGGCGTTGGTATTCCGCATGCAATCCGACTGGGCTTAGAGATGAAGGAGAAGGGAAGAAAGCTGCTCGGCATTCGCCTAGATTCGGGGGACCTCGCCTACCTTTCCAAAAAAGCGCGCAAAATGCTGGACGAGGCCGGACTGCAGGACGTTGCGATTGTCGCATCAAGCGATCTTGATGAAAAGCTAATTCAGGACTTAAAAAACCAGGAAGCGCAAATTTCAATTTGGGGAGTAGGTACCAACTTAATTACGTCGTATGATTGCCCGGCGCTTGGTGGTGTCTATAAGCTGGCTGCAGTAGAGAAGGATGGAGTGTGGCAGCCGCGTCTTAAAATTTCGGAGAATCCGACCAAGATTACAAACCCTGGCTATAAGCAGGTCATTCGTTTTTATGACCGTGATACAGATAAGCCATTGGGTGATCTGATAGCGCTAAAAGAAGAAACAATCCCGGAAGATAACATCACGATGTTTCATCCGCTCTTTCCGCATAAACGCAAGGTCATTCGCAATTACCGAATGGAAATGCTCCTTGAGCCAGTTATTGAGCAGGGGCAGATCTGTTATACGGCGCCGTCGCTTACAAACATTCGTGCCTATGCCAAGGAGCAGTTGGATCATCTTTCGCCAGAGATTAAGCGGCTTGTGAATCCGCATGAATACCATGTTGATTTGAGTCAAAAGCTTTGGGATTTGAAGCAGAGTTTAATCCATAAAGAAAGGGAATAGAAAAATATTGCAACTTTTCCTAATGTTGTTCCGTAATAGAAGTGTGTAAGACAAGACCATAACACACGGAGGGGAAATTATGAAAAAGGGAAAAGTTGCAGCAGCAGGAATGTTAGGGCTTGCCATGCTCATGGGAACACCAGCAGTAAATGTGCTGGCCGCATCGCCTGCCACGGCTGTACAACAACAGACAGATTCAGTTACACGGGGTGAATTCTTCGCCATGCTTGCACAGGCTGTTGATCTGCCGAACGCAACAAAGACACAGCGTACATATAAAGATATCGTGCAGGGCAGTGAACTCGGTCGAATTGTCGGCAAGCTTCAGGGTGCAGGTGTATTGAATGGCTACCAAGACGGGACGATCCGCCCAAGCAATGCTCTGAAGGCAGGCGAAGCAATCGCACTGATTGGTGGGGCGCTTGGCATTCCGAATCAGCCAGTACCTGGCGCTACCTCGCCGCTACCAAGCAAGCACTGGGCAAGCAATGTAGCCGGTTGGCTTGCTGAGGCGAATATAGAGTACGACTGGAACAATTTAGAACGCACGTTGAGCAAGCAGGAAGCTCAGGCGTTAATTCAAAAGATCCTATCCACTTCAAGCGAAGCGAAGAAGCTTTTTGAAGAAAGCAATAAAGCACAGCAGGATGTAAAATCATTTCGTATGAATGGAACCATGTCATACAATATGAAGTTTACGAAAGATGCATTCGCTGACATGTCGGCTGAAGAACAGGCAGTACTTAAAAGCATGACAGGTAAGGGGATATCCATAGGTATTGACGGAGCTTTTGTTATGCCTGATTCGATGTATATGAAGATGAAGATGGATATGCCAGTTCCGGGTATGGGTGCCATGGACATGGAGCAGTATATGATTGGCAAGGATATGTATATGAAGATGCCGGATACAGGAGCAGACGCTTCGGCGAATCCATCTGGATGGATGAAGATGCCAAATGCATTTCCAATGGATATGAAAGCCATGATGGAGCAGCAAATGTCCGGTATTCCTCCGCAACTGGAGAAGAAATTATTCTACCGTGCACTTGGCAATGAGCAGTTGGCCTTCCAAGGAAGAATTGATAAGTTAACGGATCTTCTGCCGATGATGGGTGGAATGCAGGGAATGGAAGAGGTGACAGAATCGCTTACAGAAGCGGAAAATGTCATTGGCCCGATCTATATGCAGGGTGTAATGAAGCTTGATCCGAAAACAAAAATGCCAACAGCAACGAACATTCAGATCGTAGTTTCATTCAAAGAGGGTCAGGAAGACATGCCGATTCAGCAAATGATGCTGACACAGAAGCTTACATACAGCGACTATAACGGCAATGTAAAAGTTGAATTGCCGGAAGCAGCCAAGAATGCAAAAGAAATGCCTGTACCTGAAGAAGCAGAGAAGAAATAAGGAAAATATAGATGATGTAGAGAAGCACGCCTTTGCGCGTGCTTTTTTTAAAAGGTATCATATCTTCAATGATGAAGTTTATCCTGTGTAGATGACAGCGATAGGAGGAATATGGTATAGTAAATGCCGGATTTATACGAACCCTATTGGTAAAAGAACAACCGTAGATGAAAAGTATGGAGTGGTTGCATGTTTTACTCATTATTGTTGCCGGATCTTTATGTGGAGTCCGTGTACGATATTGACCTGGACGAGCTCAAGCAGCGCGGTATTAAGGGGATTATTACAGATCTGGACAACACACTGATTGAATGGGATCGTCCTGATGCAACCCCCGAACTTGTAAAATGGATGAAAGAGCTCAAAGAGCAGGGATTCTCTGTGACCATCGTGTCAAATAACAGAAAAACCCGCGTATCCAAAGTAGCAGAGCCGCTCGGAGTTCCGTTCATTCATCAAGCCAAAAAGCCGACAACGGCTGCCTTTCGTCGGGCTACACGGCAGATGGAGTTGTCCGTGCATGAGACCGTCGTGATTGGAGATCAACTATTTACTGACGTTTTGGGCGGGAAGCGAATGGGCTTCTACACCATCCTCGTGGTTCCAGTTGCACAGAGTGACGGGATTGTTACCCGTTTTAATCGGAGAATGGAAAAAGTCGCATTACACTGGATGCGAAAACGCGGGAAAATTCCGTGGGAGGATCGAAATGGATAAGGAAGAATTCGAACAATATTGTGCTGGCTGCGGCGTAGCCATCCAAACGGAAGATAAAAATAAGGTAGGCTATACGCCGCCGCAAGCAGTAGAGAAGGATACGATTATATGCCAGCGCTGTTACCGTATTAAGCATTATAACGAAGCATCTACCGTTACGCTTGGTGATGATGACTTTGTACGTATTTTAAACGGGATTGGCGATACGAAGGCGCTGGTTGTTCAAGTCGTGGATATTTTCGACTTTAACGGAAGCTGGCTTCGTGGATTACCGAGATTTGTGGGCGGCAATCCGATTCTGCTCGTCGGTAACAAGGTTGACTTGCTGCCTAAGAATGTGAACCGAAACCGTCTTGTAAATTGGATGCGCAAATCAGCCTCAGAACTTGGTCTCAAGCCGCTTGATGTCATATTGGTGAGCGCACGCAAGGGTGAAGGGATAGACCGACTGGTTGCGGCAATGAACGAATACCGTAAGGGTCGGGATATTTATGTTGTCGGGGTCACGAATGTAGGTAAGTCATCTCTTATTAACCGGCTGCTAACACAGTTCGGTGAATCGGAGATGGAGATTACTACGTCTCAGTTCCCTGGTACGACGCTTGATGTAATTGAGATTCCGCTTGATGATACCTCAGCATTGTATGATACGCCTGGGATTGTGAATCGAGATCAGTTGGTGCACAAAGTAGCGCCTAAAGAGCTGAAGCTTGTCATGCCGGATAAGCCGATTAAGCCGAAAACATACCAATTGAATGCAGAACAGACGTTGTTTGTTGGCGGATTGGCTCGGGTTGACTTCATTAAGGGTGAACGGCAGCCATTCGTATTCTATGTATCAAATCAGCTCAATTTACACCGGACAAAGCTTGCTAACGCAGATGAACTGTATGCTAAGCATAAAGGTGAGATGCTCACTCCACCAGGACGGGACGCTGCCGAGTTGATTGAGTGGGAGAAATTCACATTTAAAGTCCCGGCAGGAAGACATGATATTGTTATCTCTGGCTTAGGATGGATCGCGCTGCATGGCAAGGGGGCCAACGTAGAGGTGCATGTGCCAAAAGGCGTTGCTGCCGGTATACGTCCTTCGCTTATATAGCTTGTTTGTTTACCCCTGTCTTACAGGGGGTTTTTTGTACATAACTGGTGAGGTAACGAAAGAAATAGGAAACAATAGTAAAGAAGAGAGGCGAGTCGATGAACAGTCAGACAGTATTGACTGGGTTGTTTGGCCGACCGGTAGGACACTCCCTGTCGCCTTTGATGCATAATCGGGCCTTTGCTGAATGCGGAATGAATTACCGGTATGCTGCATTCGATATTGCGCCAGAGCAGGTGGGTGAAGCGGTAGTCGCTATTCGTGCGCTCGGTCTGCGTGGAGTGAATGTTACGATTCCGTATAAAGTTACAGTGATGGATTATTTGGATGAAGTGGATGAAGAAGCAAAAGTAATTGGTGCTGTCAACACGATTGTTAATGATGGCGGGAAGCTGATTGGATACAATACGGATGGACGCGGGTATGTCCGCTCCCTTATCGAAGAGACGGGCATTGATCTGGCGGAACAATCCGCTATGCTGCTCGGAGCGGGTGGCGCCGCCCGTGGGGTAGCAGTGGCACTGCTTCGGGCTGGGCTCTCGTCGCTTATCATCGTAAATCGTACAGAAGAGAAGGCCGAGCAATTGGCTGAGCAGCTTCGTATGCTGCATCCCGAAGCGCAGATTATGTCATTGCCGATGAAAAAGGCGAAAGAGACTCTTGCGGGTTGTACGCTGCTTGTTCAGACGACATCGATTGGTATGCATCCGAATACAGGGCTAAGTCCGATTGCATCTGAAGCGCTACATGAAGGCTTGCTCGTAAGCGATTTGATCTATAATCCGCTAGAGACACGCCTGCTGCGTGATGCAAAGGAAAAGGGTGCTCGCATCCATCATGGTCTTGGTATGTTCATTTATCAGGGTGCATTAAGCTTCGAATATTGGACCGGACAGGCAGCACCCATTCAGGTCATGCGTGATACTGTAGCTGAAGCCCTGTACGGACGGAAAGAATAAGGAGGAATATCATGTTAACAGGAAAACAAAAGCGTCATCTTCGTTCCTTGGCGCATCATCTCAATCCTATTTTTCAAGTGGGAAAAGGCGGCGTGAACGAAAACTTAATCAAACAGGTGGAAGAGACCCTAGAAGTCCGCGAGTTGTTAAAAATTTCGATATTAAATAATTGTCTTGAGGATAAAGAGGAGGTCGCTCAGGCGATCGCTTCTGGAAGCGGTGCGGAGATTGTACAAATCATCGGAAGTACGATCGTGCTGTATAAAGAATCCAAGGAACATAAGACGATTGAGCTTCCGAGATAACCGCAGAAAGGTAGGGCTGTACGGTGGTACATTTGATCCCATCCATACGGTTCATTTAATTGTGGCGGAGCAGGCGCTTGATGCGCTCGATCTTGAAGAGGTATGGTTTCTTCCTGCTCGGATTCCGCCGCACAAACGCACGAAGAAAATTACAGCGGACATGCACCGTGTAGAAATGGTTAGGCGGGCGCTAAAAGGAAATCCGCGTTTTCGTATCAATACGATTGAATTGGAACGGGATGCTGAACAACCCTCTTATACGTATGAGACGATACGCATGCTGCAGGCGAGACATCCTGATGTAGCATTTTATTTTATCATTGGTGGAGATATGGCCGCGTATTTGCCCGAATGGTACCGCATTGACGATGTAATTGAAATGGTGCAGTTTGTTGCACTGGCTCGTCCCGGATACGCAATGGTTAATCCATATATGGAGCGTGTCATTGAAATAGAAATGCCGCAGCTTGATGTATCATCGACGATGATCCGCGAGAAAGCTTCCGCTGGACGCTCCATTCGTTATCTGGTGCCTGAGGCAGTAAGGTTGTATATAGAGGAGGAAGGGTTGTATGAAGCGTGAACAACTGTTGGAGGCTGTACAGCAGCAGATCACAAAGCACCGCTACGAGCATACGCTTGGTGTCATGAATACAGCCGTTGCGCTGGCAGCGAAATATGGTGCAAACAAGGAAAAAGCGGAAATAGCGGCAATCCTCCATGACTATTGCAAATTCTGGCCCGAAGACGAGATGCGCAGCATCATTAAGAACACGCCGCACATCCCAAAAGATTTATTGGAATATGACAAAGAGCTTTGGCATGCACATGTTGGGGCTGAAGTCGTGCGGCGTGATTTAGGGATTGAAGATGAGGAGATATTGAATGCGATCCGCTACCATACGTCCGGGCGTGAGAATATGACATTGCTTGAGAAGGTGGTCTGCCTGGCTGATTATATTGAACCGGGCCGGCAATTTCCGGGAGTAGATGAGGTGCGTGCAGCCGCCGAAGAGGATTTGGATCGTGCATTGGCGAAAGGTCTGGGAGGAACGATTACTTTTCTTGTAAATCGGGAAAAAAGTATATATCCCCTCACCGTTCTGGCTCGCAACTCCTTAGTAAAACCGAAAACGAAAAACGTATAGGAGGAAAAAGCGAATATGACGGAATTAGAGATTGCGCAACTGGCCGCTAGAGCGGCAGAAGATAAAAAAGGACATGATGTGGTTATTCTAGATCTTAAAGGACTGTCGATCATTGCCGATTATTTCGTTGTCTGCCACGGAAACTCTGAAACACAAGTGCAGGCGATCGTAGATAATATTAAAGACAGTGTGGAGAAGGAAAATATAGCTGTGCGCGGCCGTGAAGGATATGATGAGGCGCGTTGGGTGTTAGTGGACTTAGGAGATGTTGTTGTTCACGTGTTCCATCGCGATGAGCGCGAGTTCTATAATATCGAGCGGCTGTGGAAGGATGCTTCTGTTGTCTCCATCCAATAGCAGCTATCGGCGGCTCGCCGATGTATACGACCATTTGATGACAGATGCGCCGTACGATCAGTGGATGAGTTTCACCGGCCAGGCGTGGGATAAATATGGCAGCTATCCGCGTACGGTAGCTGAGCTTGGCTGCGGCACAGGCTCGCTTACTCGTTTTCTTCTGGAGCGAGAAGTTGAAGTGTGGGCCGTGGATCTGTCTGCCGATATGCTCGATATCGCGCAGGAAAAGGTGAAGCGAAGCCATCCAAATGCAGCGGTTCATTGGCTTAATCAGGACATACGGCAACTGATGCTCCCGACGAAGGTGGACAGTGTTGTTAGCTTTTGCGATACGCTCAATTATATTCCGGACGCCGAGGGGATCAAGCAGATATTTGCGGATACGTATGAGGCATTGAAGCCTGGTGGCACCTTTTTATTCGATGTGCATACACCGTATAAAATCGCCGAAGTCTTCGGAGATGAATCATTCTCTTATCAGGACGAGAAGGTCGCTTATATCTGGCAGAGTATGTATGACGAGGAGAATGAAGTGGTAGAGCATGACCTCACGCTTTTTGTTGAAGGTGAGGATGGATTATATCGTCGCTTTCAGGAGCTTCATCGTCAGCGTGCGTATTCTCTTGAGCATTTGCAGATATGGTTGCAGGAAGTTGGATTCGAGATCCTTTCTGTTACTGCCGATTTTACTGACCATCCGGTGGACGAGGAAAGTGAGCGCGCATTTTTTGTTGCACGAAAGCCGTAAAGAAGAGAAGTTGACACAGCATAGGTGTGTTGCATATAATTTTAAATAATTGCACATCATGGCCTTGATAAGGAATAGTAATTGCCGAAAGCGAAGCAGAGAGTTAACGGGTGGTGCGAGTTAACCGCATAAGGTAATGAACTCGCCTTGGAGCTGATAGCGGGAAGGTGAATGCCTGTACTGCTTATCCGTTTCATCCACGTTACGGATGCCAAAGTGAACGCCTGTTTCTTGGCGTTAACTAGGGTGGTACCGCGGGAGTTACGCCTCTCGTCCCTGGATATTTACAGGGATGAGAGGCGTTTTTTATATGAAATACGTATTTTGGAGGTTAGTCATTGATGAAAGCTTACAAGCCGCATGAAATTGAAATGAAATGGCAGCAGTATTGGAATGAAACGAATGCGCATCGTACGAATGAAGATGATACAAAAGAGAAATTCTACTGCTTAGAACAATTCCCATATCCTTCTGGACGTCTGCACATGGGACATATGCGTGTTTATTCTATCGGTGATGTAGTAGCCCGCTATAAGAGAATGAGTGGTTATCAGGTTCTTCATCCGATGGGCTGGGATGCTTTTGGGATGCCGGCAGAGAATGCGGCAATTAAACTAGGTGCACAGCCGTCCAAATGGACATATGAGAACATTGATTTTATGAAAAATCAGCAGAAGAAGCTTGGCGTAAGCTACGATTGGGAACGGGAGTTTGCAACTTGTTCGCCAGATTATTATAAAATGACACAACAGCTTTTCCTTCTTTTCTATGAACAAGGTCTGGCTTATCGTAAAAATGGAGCGGTTAACTGGTGTCCGCATGACCAAACTGTGCTTGCCAATGAGCAGGTGGAGGATGGCTGTTGCTGGCGCTGCGGCACTGAAGTAGTCAAGCTTGATCTTGAACAATGGTACTTCAAGATTACTGATTATGCGGATCGTCTGCTCAATGATCTTGACCAGCTTGAGGGATGGCCAGAAAAAGTAAAGACGATGCAGCGTAATTGGATTGGACGGAGCACAGGGGCGGAAGTAACTTTTGATGTGCCGCAAGTCAATGAGAAGCTGACTGTCTTTACCACGCGTCCGGATACATTGTATGGTGTTACATTTATGGTGCTAGCTCCGGAACATCCGATTGTGCGCAAGTTGATTGAAGGCAAAAATAATGAAGCTGAAGTGCTTGCATTTATCGATAAGACAAGAAAAGAATCTGACATCTCCCGTACAGCGGCTGATGTGCCAAAAGAAGGGATGTTCACAGGTTCTTATGCGCGTCATCCGCTGACCGGTGAAGAGGTACCGATTTGGATTGCGAACTATGTGCTCATGGATTACGGTACGGGTGCGGTCATGGCGGTACCGGCCCATGATACACGTGACTTCGCTTTTGCCCGTCAGTATGATCTGCCGATTAAGCGTGTGATCATGCCAGAAGGCGAGGCATTTGATGCGAAGGAGACAATGGAAGAAGCATACAGTGCGGATGGTGTGCTTGTACAGTCTGAATCATTTGACGGAATGCCAAACCGGGAAGCATTGGAGAAAATCGCTACCCAGCTTTCAGAGCAGGGTCAAGGCGGAGCAACTGTCTCCTATCGCCTTCGGGACTGGCTTGTATCCCGTCAGCGCTATTGGGGCGCTCCGATTCCAATTATTTATTGTGATGAGTGCGGTATTGTTCCGGTACCGAAAGAAGACTTACCTGTCATGTTGCCAGAAGACGTCGTGATTGATGGCATGAGCAATCCGCTTGCCAAATCCGACGCATTCGTGAATACAATCTGCCCGTCGTGCGGCGGCCAGGCGCGTCGTGAGACTGATACGATGGATACGTTTATCGATTCATCATGGTACTACCTCCGCTTTACAGATGCAAAGAATGATGACATTCCGTTTGAGTCTGCCAAAGCGAATAAGTGGCTGCCTGTTGATGAATACATTGGTGGTATTGAGCATGCGATTCTGCACCTGCTTTACTCCCGCTTTTTCACCAAGGTATTGTATGACGCGGGCATGGTTAATTTCACGGAGCCGTTCAAGAGCCTCCTGACACAAGGTATGGTATTAAAAGATGGGGCTAAGATGTCCAAATCAAAAGGCAACGTAGTCAGCCCGGATGAAATCATTGCAAAGTATGGCGCTGATACAGGCCGTCTCTTCATTCTGTTCGCTGCCCCACCAGATCGCGATCTGGAATGGAGCGATAGCGGTGTGGAGGGCAGCTACCGTTTCCTTAACCGCGTATGGCGCATGGTAGACAGTCATGCTGACCTAACATACGGACAGCCGCAGATGAACCTATCTGATAGCGCTGCTAAGGATTTGAATCGTACACTGCATGCGACCATTAAAAAAGTAAGTGAAGACATTGGAGAACGCCGTCAGTTTAACACGGCCATCAGCTCGATCATGGAGCTTGTAAACAAAATTTACGCCTATCCACAAGAGGCAGACCGGGGTATGCTTGCTCATGCGATTGAGAGCACAGTGATTCTGCTTGCGCCATTTGCTCCGCATATTACCGAGGAGATGTGGCGGATGCTTGGCCACGAAGACAGCGTGCATCAGCAGAATTGGCCTGCATTTGACGAATCGGCACTTGTGCTTGACGAAGTGGAGATTGTCGTACAAATTAACGGTAAAGTACGCGAGAAAATGGTCATTCCTGCAAATGCAACTAAGCAGGAGATGGAAGCAATCGCGAACGAAAATGAAAAAATTAAAGAACTGACGGCAGGCAAAACAATTCGTAAAGTAATTGCTGTTCCGGGTAAGCTTGTAAATATTGTTGTAGGATAAATGTTATAGAATTTTGATAATTTGCATGCTATACTTTTTAGAAGCTTATGCAGTAGAAAAGGCAAGACGAGATGAGAGTGTATGGAGGAGAGGCAGATGAGAAGAGCGCAGGTTATAATAGCCCTGCTCGCAGTGATGATGTTGGCTTTGGTGGGGTGTGGTCAGAATGCGAAGCAGGAAGCCGCACAGCCGAAGGCGGAGCAGGCAAGCCCGGATAAAAAGGTGAAGGTAGGAATCACACAGATCGTCGAGCATCCGGCGCTTGATTCTATCCGTAAAGGCATTGTCGATCAATTAGCAGACGAAGGGTTCAAGGACAAAGAGACGATGGAATTGGAGTATCTCAACGCTCAAAATGACATGAATAATGTCGCAACGATTGCCCAACAGATGGTAGCGGATAAGAAGGATATTATTATCCCAATTACGACACCATCCGCACAAGCAGTCGCCCAAAAAGCGAAGGATATTCCCGTAGTCTTCTCTGCGGTAACGGATCCGGTTGCAGCCAAGATTGTGCCTGCTCTAGATAAGCCGGCGGAGTATGTAACGGGTACATCTGACGTATCTCCGATGGATAAGCAGGTGCAACTGGTTAAAGAATTCGTTCCGTCTTTAAAAACGCTTGGCGTCATCTATAATACAGGTGAAGTCAATGCGGAAGTCCAGGTCGGCATGATTGAAGAAGCGGCCAAAGCGCTTGGGGTAAAGGTAGAGAAAGCCGGTGTTTCAAGCTCTAATGAGGTGAAACAGCGCGCTGAATCGATTGTTGGCAAAGTAGACGCAATCCTTATCCCGGTCGATAATATGGTTGTCTCTTCTTTCGAGGCACTGCTGACGGTAGCCAAAGCATCAAAAATACCTGTATTCGCATCGGATAGCGATACGGTAAAACGAGGTGCAGTGGCTACCTACGGCATTGATTACTATAAGCTGGGCCGACAAACCGGAGTCATGGCTGCTCGTGTGCTAAAAGGCGAGAAGCCGGGTGCAATCCCGGTAGAAACCCTAAAGGATGTACAATTGATTGTCAATGAAGCTGCAGCGAAAGCCGCCGGCCTATCTGTTCCTGACAAACTAAAAGCCGCCGCTGAAGTCATCAAGTAATCAGAACTGCACCAAAAAACTCCTTCCCTGTTAGTGGAAGGAGTTTTTTTTGTCAGCAAACGATTCTTTTACTTCGAGTACATCCACATCGAATTTACGGTGTGTTGCTTCGATTAGGTGAGTGAATACGTCCCGTGTCTCCCTATCAAGCACGTGCAGTCCAATTCCAGTAACACCACCAGGCACACATACCTTAGCTTGTAAGGTGGGCAGAGAAAAGCGCCCGTCTTCTAAAAGCCGTCCCATACCGATTACCATCTCTGTCATAAGTCTGGTTGCCTCTTTCTCTGTTATGGTGGTCTCCGCAGCAGCGCTGTCGATAAAACGCTGTAGTAGAAAACTGAAGAATGCTGGACCGCAGCTAACAATATCAGAAGAGATGCGCGTTGCTTCTTCTTCAATTTCGATAGGTGTACTAATGTTGGATAACAATGATAGCAGCATCGTGCGATCCTTGTCATGCAGTCGGCTACCGAACGTCACAAGCGAAGCACCGCTGAGCGCTGTATTCGTAATGCTTGGAATCACCCGGGCTACTTTACAGTGGGAATGAGCTTCAAGCTGCCGAATTCCGACAGAGCTTGTAATGGAGAGAACAAGCTTCTCCGGTGTCAAATACGGTGCAATCTCATCAAGCACAGTTCGATATTCCAGTGGCTTGGTACAGAGGAACAGCACGTCCGCCATCTTCGCAACAATCATGTTGGCTCCGGTATCAATTCCGGGATGTTTTTTGACAAGCGTCCGCAGCTTCTCCGGTGTCCGGTTCGAGGCAATGATACGCTCAGGCGGCACGGCACCGGATTCAATAAAGGCTTCAATGAGAATTGTCCCCATACTTCCCGTTCCGATAAAGCCAATCTGCATCCTGATTCCCCCCGGCAATATGATTGATTAATGTGTATGGGGAAGAAAAGGAATTCAGTACACATATTTTTCTACATGTGCTAAAATGGAATTGATTGGTAATTATTTGCATAATTCACGTACCATGTCCGCGGTAACAACCTTGCGGGGAGGCAGGTGGTGGCGTTGGGCCAATTGATTGATCTGGTGTGTGACTTCATTGATTGAATCGACATTCATCTCTTCCCCCTGCTTATATTGTTCGATAGCTTCCTCAATTCTTGATTCCCGCATTGCGTCTAGCTTGCGGTACAGGGTAATGTATTCGGCTTGTTTAGCCGAGTGTGCAGTAATGGCTTCATGAACACTCATAAGTATATCCTCCTTTTTCTTATCACTTTCAGAATGTTTATATGAAAATTATAGGTAATCTGTTGGAAAACCACAAGTAAGGGAGAGAAGGTCGCGTATGCAGTGGTCTTGGAACAAAAAAAAGTGGACTGGTAGTAGTATATGTCTTCTTATTCTTGGTAGTAGTGTTTATTTTTATAACATGGAAAATACACCGCAAGAGCATCCGTTGGCCTTCAGCGAGGCAAAACCGTCTGTACAGGAGGATGCTAGACAGGAACAGCAGAGCGCAGAGGTAAAGCAAAACCCCGATCCAACAAGGCAGACAACGGTTCCTGCTCCTACCACCTTTGTGATTGATGTAAAAGGCGCAGTCGTCTCTCCTGGTGTATATACGTTATCTGCAGATGCAAGGGTCTATCAAGCAATTGGGATGGCAGGCGGCCTTCTGCCCGAAGCGGATGCCAAGCAAGTTAATGGAGCGCAGAAGCTAGTCGATGGTATGATGATCTATATCCCGCTCAAAGGAGAGCAAATATCGCCAGCAGGACATGCGACTCCAGGCTCTGTGACAGGCAGTACACCAGCGGTCGGAACGCAGGGTAAGGAAGAGGCGAAAGTTGATCTTAATACGGCAACAGTAGAACAGCTTCAGACCATACCGGGAATTGGACCGCGCAAGGCTGAGGCGATTGTGCAGTATAGAGAAGAGCATGGCCCGTTCAAAACGATAGATTCGTTAACAGGTGTAGCTGGGATAGGGGCTAAGACAGTAGAGAAAATGCGAGCCGGAATTTTTGTACAATAAAAATTTTCTAATTAAGTTGACAGGTCGGAATAGTGAGCCTATAATAAGAGCAAGAAACGCATACGAAAACATAAGCAACACAGTACAATTTTATAGTATCTCTTATCGAGAGAGGCGGAGGGACTGGCCCGATGAAGCCCGGCAACCGGCATGAAGTGCAAGGTGCTAAATCCAGCAAAGCAGTATGCTTTGGAAGATGAGAGCGATGGTACATACCTGCCTATCCGACCCTCTTCTTCTCAAAGAAGAGGGTTTTTATTTTGGTACCTCGCCCGAAACAAAAAAATTAGGTATTGAGGAGGAAGATTGAAAATGGCAGAAGAACGCACATTCAATTTTGAGACAGTATGCTTACATGGAGGACAAGAGGTGGACCCGACAACGCTATCGCGTGCGGTACCGATTTATCAAACATCGTCCTATGTATTCAAAGACACGGAGCATGCAGCCAACCTGTTTGCACTTAAGGAATTCGGCAATATTTATACACGTATTATGAATCCGACACAGGATACGTTTGAGAATCGGATTGCACAGCTTGAAGGGGGGGTTGGTGCGCTGGCGGTCGCATCCGGTCAGGCGGCGATCACCTTCTCGATCCTTAATATTGCCCATGCGGGAGATGAGGTTGTTGCTTCAAGCAACCTGTATGGCGGAACATACAACCTGTTCGCTCATACTCTGCCAAAGCTTGGCATCACAGTAAAGTTCGTGAATCCAGAAAACACGGATGAAATTCGCGCAGCTATCACGGACAAAACAAAAGCGCTGTACACGGAAACAATTGGCAATCCGCGTACGGATGTCGTTGATCTAGAAGTATTGGCTGGGATTGCACACGAGAATGGAATCCCGTTCATTGTAGACAATACATTCGCAACACCATATTTGTGCCGCCCGATTGAATTCGGTGCTGACATTGTCGTACATTCCGCTACCAAATTCATCGGCGGACACGGAACATCCATCGGTGGTGTAATTGTCGATTCTGGTAAATTTGACTGGAACAATGGCAAATTCCCAGGTCTTACTGAACCAGATCCAAGCTATCATGGTGTCGTATACACAGAGGCGGTTGGAAATCTTGCCTATATTATTAAAGCTCGCGTACAACTGCTGCGTGATCTTGGCGCTGCGGTATCGCCATTTAATTCCTGGCTGTTCCTCCAAGGCTTAGAGACGCTTCATCTGCGTATGGACCGTCATGTGGAGAACGCAAAAAAAGTAGCGCAATACTTGGAAAATCACGAACTGGTAGAATGGGTGAACTACGCGGGGCTTGAGAGCAATCAATACTATGAGCGCGCACAGAAATACTTGCCAAAAGGTGCGGGGTCTATCTTTACCTTTGGGATTAAGGGTGGCTTAGAAGAAGGCAAACGGTTCATTAATAGCTTAAAGCTTCTCTCTCATCTTGCAAACGTCGGCGATGCAAAAACGCTTGTGATTCACCCTGCAAGCACAACGCATCAGCAACTGACCGAAGAACAGCAGGTAGCAGCGGGCGTATCACCGGATATGATCCGTCTCTCCATCGGCATTGAATCTGTCGATGATATTATTGCCGATCTTGAACAGGCACTTAAGGCAAGCCAACTGGCTGCAGTATAATAAAATCAGCAGGAGGAAGGACAGGAGAAGGTAGCCTGTCCTTTTTCTGTTGCAGTAGTGGTTTATCTGATTATCAGTTATCATAATAAGAGATCATGCAAATTGAGGTAGAAGAAAGAGAGGAAGGAGAGGGAGGCAGATGGATACACGCAAGTCTTGGGATGAATACTTTATGGATCTGGCCTATATGGCCGCCACCCGTGCAACATGTCCGCGCCGCCATGTTGGCGCAGTCCTGACACGGAATCGAAAGGTATTGGGTACCGCATACAATGGGAGCCCAAGCGGAGTCGATTCCTGCCTGGATGTTGGCTGTATGCTTCATAATTATTACGAGACGAATACAGATGGAGCGATCATAGAGAAGCAGAAATGTATCCGTACGATTCATGCGGAACAGAATTTACTTCTTTTTACCGATCAGGCGGATCGGCAGGGGGCGGCGGTATATGTCACTGACCAGCCGTGCTGGACATGTGCGAATCTGATTGCTAATAGCGGAATTGCAGAAGTTGTCTATCACCGGGCATATGCCAAAGACTATGAGAAAGTAGCCTGGCTGTTTAAGCAAAAGGAAATCGAGTTTCGCCAAATACAACAATATGCTCCACCGGCCGGTGTCAAGATGGAATTTGTAGAGTAGCATAAATTTTTTTATGAAATACGCAAAAATATGGTATGGATGATGAATAAGGGGGTAAAGATGTAGCAAGAGGATATTATTCTTTCGAACTACGAACGAGGTGATTTCAATGCAACCGAATGTCGCAACGATCCGTGGTGTATGTGATAATTTTCAAGCTCCGCAGGAGAGAACAGATGATGTGTACCGCATTGTAGAAGAGGCCAAGATGCGCCCCGAGATTACGGTGGAAGAGAAGAAGACAATGCAGGGTACATTGCTGCTTGGCTTTTATACCGAACATGGCGTATTCCGCTTGGTTGTACAAGCGGGACTCCCGATTAAAGGGCGACTCTATATAAATGGTATTACCGAAGAGGAAATGGTAATCAATCCACTCATCCGCCTATTCTATGGTTCCGTATATTTAATGGGAGCAAGCGGTATGCTTCGTCTCTATGAAGAAGGTGTAAGCAAGGACATCCACTTCCGTGAAGGTCGCATCTATGAAAATAACGGCCTTGGCGAAGAGACAGAGCTGGCAAACATCCTGGTAGACCAATATATTGACCAGCAAATTGTAGAGGGGCGCATTAATTTCCTGTTGGAGAAGTTGAACGACTGTATGGAGCAGAGAACAGAACCGAATACGCATGTGATTAAGCAAGAGCTGACCGAATTGACGGATCAGTGGAATGAACTGCAGAATTTCTAAAAGGAAAGAGAAATCATCTCTTTCCTTTTTTTTATATTTAATTTGCCTTCTATGATAAAATATAAAGAAAAACAGACCGTGGGGAAAGGGAGGAAAATTAAATGGAAATTGTGCTGCCTAGATTAAATCGGCTGGTACCTTCATTGGAATCAACATTCCATAAGCTGGTGGAGGAGCAGGGGGAATTAAGTGAGGCAATTCTTAGTTGGATGGAGGAGCAGGGAACGCCGCGCGCACGTGAAGCATTAGAAAATGTGGCTGGAGAGCTGCTTGATGTGGCGCAGACATGCATTTCCATGACTTTCGTGCTTGAAGATCTGGCACCGGATATTCGTCTTGAAGAATTAATTGATGACCATCTCTCCAAGCTTTTGCGCAAAGGATATCTGCAGGATGTGGGTGGAGATATTTATATTAATGTGAATGAGGCCGGATTTCGAGAGATGAGTCTGCCTCGTCTTGTAATACCGGGTGTGACGCTTGATAGCACGGTATTGAATATATCGGTTGCGGTAGGACGGTTCGCTCAGTGGATCGGCAAATTCCGCGGAGCAAGTGGCGAAGTACGTATTCATAGCGATGAACAGATTGTGAAGGGATGCGGACTTAATTTGCTCCATATTGCTCAATGCTGCGTTACGATGCTATACATATTAGAAGAGACATTTCTTATGGATACCGGCGCACTCATGCGTGCACATGTGGATAAATTAAAACGGCGCGGATATGTAGGCTGATGATACGACAACGGGCGCTTTTCTTTTATAGTTTGTACATGCTGGGCGGAGTTATTTGCGCTTCTCAGTTTGTTCACAGCGCCCGTCTGGGCCTCAGCATCGCTCTTTTGATTCTTGTAGTAGGGTGCCTACCATGTTGGATGAAGAAAAAGGAGATACCCCGTCTTTTTATTATAATGGGCATCATATGTGCGTGTGCAGGGTTTGGCCGTTATATATGGGTTGAGGCGTATAATGTCAGCATCCTGCCTGAAAAGGGAACGGCCTCCTTTACAGGTCGGATTGAAAGTACGGTTTCCTTTGATGGAGACCGCTGTCGATTTGTTCTGCGCCTTGATTCAATCAATGGAAATATTCTTCCGCGGTCGGAACGGGTACAGACGACGGTATACTTTAAGGATCAGACAACATACGACAATGCAAGAGCGCGTCTCAGATATGGAGCTGGACTTGCAGGGACCATCGAATGGAAAATCCCGGCTCCACCCTCTAACCCGGGAGCCTTCGATTATCCCACATACCTTCACTGGCAGCGTATCCACCGTACAGCCAGCATTGTTGATGGCAAATCGCTGGTCTATCAGAGCGCTTCCCTTAGTTTTGCAAAAGCGATGATCGATACACAGCATTGGCTTGCTGATCGTACATTCCTTCTATACGAGCCAAAATCAGCAGGATTTCTTTCTGGAATGCTGTTAGGAGCGGTAGATGAAATTGATCCGGATCTGTATGCGGCATTTTCTGGCTTAGGCTTGACACATATTATCGCCATCTCGGGTCAGCATATTACGCTTCTGATTGCCGGATTAGTGTGTGTGCTGCGTGTATGCGGGGTGTCGAAGCGTCGTGCATACTTAATCACAGCTCTTCTCCTGCCTTTGTATGTAACAATGAGCGGCTCTAGTGCCTCCGCTCTGCGTGCGCTCATCATGGGTGAACTGGTACTCATAGCGCTGCTTACAGAGCGCATTAAAGATGGTTGGAATGTGTTGGGTGCCGCTTTCTTGCTTATGGTACTATATGATCCGTATTACATTCATAATGTTGGCTTCCAACTTTCTTATCTGGTCACGTTCGGCTTGCTTGTATCCGTTCCACCGCTCACACATAAGCTTTCTGTTGGCCCCATTGCCGTTCGTGGACTTCTTGCGGTTACACTAGCTGCGGCGATTGTATCATTTCCTCTCACAATCTATTACTTCCATTTGTATTCTTTTTTTTCACCGATCATTAATTTTTTGTTTGTTCCTTTCATAAGTATCCTTATTGCACCACTTGCGGCTGTATCGCTGCTCCTTGGCAGCATGCATCCTGCGCTTGGGTTTCTTCCGGCCAAAATAGTAGATTTCCTGCTGCTTCCTACACTAGATTTGCTTGAATGGGTAGAAAAATTGCATGTTTTGCGTACAGCATTCAGTTCGCCTTCCTTATATTGGATGATAGGGTATTTGTGCTGGCTCACCTTCCTTACTGGATGGTTGTATGATAGAATAACCTTTAATTGGAAAGGAATAATCTGCTTTATTCTCTGTCCTATCGTTTTATTTGGTATGCTCTTTTTCCCGCGTCCAAAGGAAGAAGTTACGATTACTTTTCTGGATGTGGGACAAGGAGATGCAATCGTTATAGAGACACCCCGCAGCACTGTGCTCATTGATGGAGGGGGGCCGCCTTTGCGTTTTGGAGAGCAGCCGGGACGTAAGCCGCGCGAGCCTTTTAACCCCGTCAGGTCCATTGTTGTTCCTTTTTTGTATGCCAAAGGGATTGCTTCGCTGGACTTGTTGGTGCTGACGCATGGTGACAATGACCATATTGGAGGTCTTCCTTATTTGCTAGAGCATATGGAAGTTCGCCAAGCGCTTGTCAATGGCCTATCCGCAGAAACATACATAGAAAAAAAAGTGAATGCATTACTCCACCAAAAACGTATTCCTATTGTAGAAGCAAAACAGGGCCAAATCTGGCATGAAGAGCCTGGTATTATCTGGCGGGTACTTAATCCTGCCGCTGCGCTTTCTTCAAGCGAAGGAGATAATGCCCATTCGATCGTTTTACTGCTTGAAGCGTATGGTTCCTCTTTTCTTTTCACGGGAGATTTGGAACAGGGCGGCGAAGAGCGTCTGTTGCGTGACGCAGCTCTTCAGCCCGTCGATGTGTTGAAGGTTGGGCATCATGGAAGCAGAGGCTCGACGTCTCAAGCATGGGCAGACGCGCTTGCGCCAAAGCTTGCGATTATCTCTTCAGGTAAAAAGAATTTGTACGGACATCCGCATCGTGAAGTGCTAGAGAGATTGGCAATGAGGAATAGTACAATTCTACGTACCGATCAATGCGGCGCTGTTGTTGTATATGTAAGGGGAGGAAGAGTTACATATGAATCCATCCTGTCATCGACCGTCTGCAGATAATTTTTGAACAATAAATACTGTGTTTTATGCAACATTTAGTATATACCTTGCGTCTGAGGTATTGAGAGGGGAGGCACGGGCGTGGTTGATGCAGAGCTTATACGCTCCGCCCAAAGCGGAAATCGGGAGGATTTAATACGGCTGCTTGAGACGATTGAGCACTCTGTATATCGTACCGCATTTTATGTATTGGGCAACGAGCACGACGCGCTGGACGCTTCTCAGGAAGCGCTGATTCGAATTTATACAAAGATCGATACCTATCAGGAGAAGGCCAAATTCTCTACCTGGGTTCAGCGTATCGTTACCAATGTATGCATAGATAAATTTCGCAAAAAGAAAGATACCGTATCGATTGACCAGCATGAGCTTATGCTCTATGATGTGCAGAACGTAGAATATGAAGTAGAGCGGGCCGGCATGGCTGATGAGGTAAGAGAAGCGATCAAGCGTCTCCCTGAACATCAGCGCACTGTGGTTACACTGCGCTATCTGCAAGATTTATCGTACGGAGAAATTGCGGAAGTTATGAACATGCCATTGAATACCGTTAAATCATACCTCTATCGGGCCCGACAACAACTCCAGGAATTACTGCATGAATATCAGAAAGGTGGTGTGTAGAGTGAGTTGTGAAGAAGCTTATGAGTGGATGCAGCGTGATTTGGACGGCGATCTCAACGACAATGAAAAAGCCATACTCAGGCAACATCTGGCGCTGTGTCGAGAATGCGCCTCTTTATATCAACGTCTAAGCTCTCTCTCTACGCATCTGGCACAGCTTCCACTGGTGGAGCCGCCTATTAATATCGTAAATTCTATTCTGCCTGAGCTTGATCGAATTGACCTTGAGCGTGCCATAACATCTCCTATCCAGGAGCAAGCAGCAGCGTTTGAGAAGCCTCGGCGACGTACGAAGAGGGCAGTATGGTATCGTTATATTGGCGGTGTGACAGCGGCGGGACTGCTGATCTCCGCGGTTGTGTTTACGCTGAATAATGAGAATCAGCCGGTGAAACAATCCGCATTTTCTTCCCCACAAGTAAAGGTGGAGAATACAGCTGAGAAGCATAACAAGGCACTAGCTGAAGCGGATGCACAGCGGAACACCGAGAAGCGAACAGATGAGCAGGAAACGGACATACCGTCTACTTCACAGCCTTCTGTATCGGCAGAAGCGGAGCGAAAAGCGGAAGCGTCGTCTGAACAAAATGCAAAAGAGAATAGCGAAGCTGCGCCGGATACGAAAAAATCACAGGATGAAACAAAGCGTTATGTTGCCCAAGCTCCTGCAGAACATGCGCAGGAACGGACGTCTACATCGGGGCAAAAAGACACGAATGAGCAGAATACAACTGCTGCATCTGAATCCGGCAAAGAAAATCCGCCTGCTGAAGAAGATTCTGCGTCTGCAGGCAATGGTGGGGCCTCCATCGCGCAAGCACCGGATGCATCTGATTCGAATCAGCATGCAGCAATGGCTAAAGAGTCTGAGCCATCTAAAGACAATGGAAAGACGAATAATACAACCAGCGCACTCGCACTGGCCAAAGAACAGGCTAAAGAAGGGCAGAAGCCTGGACGTCCTGCCATAGCAAGCGCTGCACAGAGCAGTACGTATAGACCTCCGGGCAAGCCATCGCCAGAAGAACAATATTTTGTCAGCAAGGTAGACAACCGATTGCTCGTGCGTGATGCCAATGGAGGAATTGCGTTTATTACCCGTCCATGGAATGACATGTACAATGTATCGTATCGTTGGATTGATGCAAAGCGCATTGTATACAATCTTGAATATGTCGGCGGAACAGGGCAGACAGATACTGTTCCTTTGCAATCGCAGGAATGGATGATTGATCTTGAAAAAAATGTAGAGCGTCCTATTTATAAATAAGCACGCTTTGTAATTTTGTGCGTATGATGTAGTAAAAGAAGCGGTGCTTATCGCTCAGCCTCCGGGATGTGGGCCCACTCGGACCCTGGGCGTTTACATATACGCACAGCCTTCCATAGGCCATGGCAGATTGGTTTGCCATGGTTTTTTTGTGCGCATATAATAAAGGGACGAGGTGACAAGAGTGGAGATACAACGAGTTATAAAAGAAATTAGGCAGGGAAAGGTCGCTCCGATCTATGTACTCTATGGAACGGAACAGTATATTATGGACGAGACGGTGCGTCTGATTGAGGAGACGCTGTTAGACGAGGCCAGCCGTGATTTCAATTACAATACATATGATTTGCGGGAGACACCGATTCAGACGGTACTGCAGGACGCAGAGACCTTCCCGTTCATGGGAGAGAAGCGGGTAATACGCGCCTCATATGCCATGCTGCTAACCGGAGCGAAGCTGCCCAGCAGTGCGCCAGAGCATGATGTGAATGCATTGATCTCTTATGCAGGCAATCCGCCGGACTATTCGGTCCTGATTATCGAAGTTGCAGCGGACAAGCTAGATGAACGGAAGAAGGCTGTCAAAGCCTTAAGGAAAGACGGACTTATTATTGAGTGTGCGCCGCTTAAGGAAGGGGCCTTAGCGGAATGGGCTATGCGGCAGGCGAAGCACTATGGTGTGCAGATGAGCACAGCGGCAGCCGAGCTTTTAATTGCGATGAGTGGCACACAATTAGGAAGACTGGATAAAGAAATTGAGAAGATGGCCGTCTACGTTGGTGCAGGCGAAGAAATCACAGAAGATACGGTGGAAATGCTTGCGACACGGGAACTTGAGCATGATATTTTTCGCTTGATCGACAAAGTCGCTCGATTGCAAATAGAAGACGCGGTACGGATGTATTATGATTTGCAGCGCTTAAATACCGGAAGCAGTGAGACAAAAGGAGAAGGAGAGCCGCTAAAAATTCTTACGCTGCTTGCGCGTCAATTCCGTATTCTGCTCCAGATTAAAACGCTCACGCCGCGCGGCTATTCTCCCCAGCAGATGGCTTCGCTGCTCGGCATCCATCCTTATGTTGCCAAGCTTGCCAATGAACAAGCCCATGCATTCAGCGAGAAGGCTTTGCGTCGTATTCTGCATCGCCTTGCTGAAGAGGATATTCGGATTAAGACAGGGCAGATCGATAAAGTATTGGCGCTTGAGCTGTTTATTCTAGAACTAAAAGATATGATGATTGCATCATAAAATAAAGCAATAGAAAAAGCGACCGCTAACGGTCGCTTTTTCTTGATATGAATGCATTCATATATGCTTAAGCGGACAGGCCGTTAACCTTCTTAGCCAGACGAGACTTCTTACGGGAAGCTGCGTTTTTGTGGATCAGACCTTTGGTTACTGCTTTGTCCAAATGTTTGCCGGCAGCTTGCAGTGCAGTCTTAGCTGCTTCCAGATCGCCTGCTGCTACAGCAACGTCTACTCCTTTAATCGCTGTGCGAAGAGTAGATTTTTGAGCGGCACGTTGTGCGCGGCGCTTTTCGATCGTTTTTGTACGTTTGATCGCGGATTTAATATTTGGCATGAGATTCACCTCCTTGGTGAATAAAATACTACTTTATAAAGTCAACAAGAGAAATTGTATCATGCACATGTCCTGTTTGCAAGAAAGTTTTTCTTCGTATAAATAAAGTTGGAACAGGAGAGCATGAGAACGAGGTGATCTGCATGGAAAAAAAGCTGGATTTAAGCGTATATGCAGTACGGACAGACCTGGCGCTTGAAGCGCGTGAGATGGCTACGCAGAAGCAGCAGGGAGAGCTGTCAGGCATTCGTTTTCATAGTGAAGAAGAGGATGGAATTACCGTCTCCAAAATGGTCGTAGAGACAATGGAAGGCGCTGAGCGAATCGGGAAAAAACCGGGCCGTTATGTGACGCTCGAAGTACCGGGACTGCGCACCCAGGATTCTGAACTGCAGGATCGTGTGGCAACTCGATTTGCGCGGGAGTTTCATGCCTTTCTAAAAGAGATCGGCATTGCAGAAAGCGACAGTGTGTTAATTGTCGGCCTGGGCAATTGGAATGTTACCCCAGATGCGGTAGGACCGATGGTGGTGGAGAATGTGCTGGTCACACGGCATATGTTTGAACTGATGCCGGAGCAGGTGGAGGAAGGGTACCGTCCGGTTAGTGCGATTTCGCCCGGTGTGCTGGGCATTACCGGGATTGAGACAAGTGAGATTGTATACGGGGTGATTGAAAAGGCGCAGCCGAGTTTTGTGATCGCTATTGATGCGCTTGCTTCCCGTGCGCTAGAGCGGGTAAATACGACCATTCAAATTTCGGATGCGGGCATCAGCCCCGGCTCCGGCGTGGGTAATAAGCGGAAGCCGCTGACCAAAGAAACGCTGGGCATTCCGGTTATTGCGGTCGGTGTGCCTACAGTGGTTGATGCGGCAACGATTGTCCATGATGTAATTACGTATATGCTGGCTCATCTTGGCCGCCAGTTGAAGGAAGCAAAAAATCCGAAGCCTGCTAGCAGGCTTGCACCTACAGGATTTACGCTTCCGGGGAAGACCAAGCGGTATACGGAGGAAGATATGCCGAATGAAGCAGAGAAAAAAGCGATTCTTGGTATGATCGGTGAGCTAGAAGAGAATGAAAAGCGTCAACTTATCCATGAAGTGTTATCTCCGCTTGGACATAACCTTATTGTGACACCGAAAGAAGTGGATGATTATGTTGAAGACATTGCCAATATTATCGCAAACGGACTAAATGCTGCCCTTCATGGATCGATTGATATGGATAATGTATCTGCATATACGCATTAAGATTTCTTACGAATAGGCTAAGGAAGTCGGCTAGAATAAAGCGGCTTCCTTTTTCTTTTTCTACTGCTCTGCATGCCAATTCCCTCATATTTTTCGTTCTATACCCTGTTCTAGATTCATAGATTAATAGAAACCACGACAGAGACAATGGACAACCATCTAAGCGACAGGAGAGGAGAGAGCAGCGTGTCGAGAAGGAATCGTAACTTGGTCGTGAATTTGCATGGAGCAGGCGTGCAGAAAAGCTTCGTCATTCTTTCGCTGGGTACGGCGATTTTATTTGTTTTAGTTGGGATTCTGTTCGCTTCCCAGGCGGGGAAGGGACTCTCCTCCCAGCATGTAGGCAAGATGACGGTAGCGATGTCAAGCAACGTATTACTGCATACCATGAGCTATGAAATTCCGTATTTTGAAGCCCATAAGGACAAGGACGAAGAGGTTGATCTCTCTTCTCTTGCGTTTCGTTTGATTACAAGCATTAATCCAAAAGATCCGCGCAGCTTTTTAGGGAACGAGCTGCCGGGCTTTAGCCTGTTTGATACGGAGGTGCTTGTCTCTGGCAAGGATTTGGCGCTGAGCGAGCTTCCGTTCGAATCGTCTCCGCCGCCCGAAGCTTTCAAAAAAGATGCAGCGCCGGAAGCAACCGCGCCCGCGCAGCCTGAGAAGCCGATGGAGCAGGAGGTGCTGTCAACGAACGGACGAAAGGTGTTCTTTATTTATAACACGCATAATCGCGAATCATGGGTACATGCTGTCCCGGAGGCACAGGCTAAGAACAACCCTGATCTGGCAATGGATGAGAAGAAGAATATCACGCTTGTAAGCAAGCGGCTGGCACAAACGCTTGAGAAGAATGGTATCGGTTCTTCGGTTGGCACGACTGATTTTACCGGACGATTGGTAAACCGTGGTGCATCCTACGCGCTTTCCTATGCGGAATCGCTCAAGGCGGTAAAGGCCGTCATGAAGCAAAACCGTGACTTGGACTATTTCATTGATATTCACCGTGATTCGCTGCGACGTAAGTCGACGACGGTTACAATCAATGGAAAGTCGTATGCACAAATCCACTTTGTCATCGGCATGCGCAACAAAGACTGGGAGAAAAATCAGCAGTTCGCGCTTAAGGTCCATAATATCGTTGAAAAGAAATATCCCGGTCTCTCTAAAGGTATATTTGGCAAAAAAGGTGGCAATGGTGAGTATAATCAATCCGTTTCTCCAAATGCCATTCTTGTAGAGGTAGGAGGCGTTGATAATACGCTTGAGGAATCCTATCGCACGGCCGATGTATTGGCGGAAGCGATTGCCGAGGTATTTTGGGAAGCGCAGAAAGTGGATACGAAAACGAAACCGAAACGATCGTAAGCGGGAGGGAGTGCCGTGAAGCTGGCCGCCAAATTTTTTATCCTTGTCGGAGTCTTATTTGCAGGTATTCTATGCGGCATCAATCTGGCAGAAAAAGGTGTTCAGCGTATCGAGGGCGCTTCCGACCAGCCGGTAAAAGGATTCTACATTAAAAAAGTGAACGACGGTGGCTTTGAAGTAGAAGTATTGGGCAAGCAGGTCGTTACAGAACCGAAGCTGGCAGAAGCTCGGGCGGCTGGTGAGAACTGGATGAGTCAGACTGGCAACCGCGTACGAACCTGGGTAGTTGTCACGACGCGCCAAGCAATGGAATGGATCATGGATAAATTATAGTGAATAGCTGTAGAGAATCGTCCCTTTATGACACGCCTGCTTCGGTTAAAAAGACTTGAGGGCAGGGAGGTCATAAAGGGATTTTTTGTGGTATGCTTCAGTAATGGAGAAGGGTGCTATGCACGTCTGGTTTTTATCTGTAAAAAGGGGCGGGATCGATATGGATGCATACAATGAACGGATACAAAAAGTACGGAGCGAATTAGAGAATCAGGGTGTTACAGCGGCTCTTATTACATCCCCGCTATCAATAGCGTATTTGACGGGATTCGTCTGTGAGCCGCACGAGAGATTTTTGGGGCTGCTGCTGCAAGAAGATAGAGCCTTCTTATTCGTCCCGTCGCTTGAGAAGGAAAAGGCTGAATCAACGCTCTCTAAGCCGGGAAGCGCGGTTCGTGAAGTTATTGGCGTACAAGATACGGAGGACCCGTATGTGAAGGTAAAGCAGGTGGCAGGAGAGATACAGCATAACCGCTTAGCCGTAGAAAAGGAGTATATGAGACTGACCCAGGCAGAGCGTCTGGGCAGTGTGGTAGGTGCAGCGTCATTTGCAGATATTGGCGGATATATTGCCAGGATGCGAAACAAAAAGTCAGCGGACGAAGTCGCAAAACTCAAAGCAGCAGCCGTACTTGTAGAAGAGGTGCTTGCTGAAGGGCTGAAGCGGGTTGTGCGCGGTGTGACAGAACTTGAACTTGTCGCTGAACTTGAATATATCATGAAGAAAAAAGGGGCGGCACCTTCCTTTGAGACGATGGTACTCGCTGGTGCTAATTCTGCTCTCCCGCACGGTGTACCGGGCATGACACAAGTACAGGAAGGCGGTTTTCTGCTTTTTGATTTAGGTGTATGTAAAGACGGGTACTGCTCTGACATTACCCGTACATTCGTAGTGGGTGAGGCGTCTGAAGAGATGGAGAGAATCTACCATACGGTATTGGCGGCTGAAGAAGCGGCGATTCGTGCCGTACAGGTCGGCTCCCCGCTCGCGGAAGTTGATCGTGCCGCCCGCCGCCTGATTGATGATGCAGGCTACGGATCTTATTTTATGCACCGGATCGGACATGGGTTGGGGATGGAGATACACGAATATCCATCTGTCCATGGTGCGAATGAAGAGAAGATTACAGCAGGGATGGTATTTACGATTGAGCCGGGCATCTATGTTCCTAGGGTAGGCGGCGTTCGCATTGAAGATGATATTCATGTGACGGAGGCTGGAGCAGAGGTGCTTACGGCATTTCCGAAGGCATTAACATGTCTAGAGATTTAAATTGCTGTGAAGCTTCATGACTGATATAATAGTCACTAGTGCATTTTTTTCCTCGCGGGAGGTAGTATATGGATCGAAGACAACGACAAGAGAAAATCCGGAACTTCTCTATCATCGCTCATATTGACCACGGTAAGTCAACGCTGGCAGACCGGATTCTTGAATTTACCGGTGCCTTGACGGAGCGGGAGCGTGAGAATCAGTTTTTGGATCAGATGGATTTGGAAAGAGAGCGCGGCATTACGATCAAGCTGAATGCTGTGCAGTTGAAATATAAAGCGAGAGACGGCGAAGAGTATATTCTTCACTTGATCGATACGCCAGGACACGTCGACTTCACATACGAAGTATCGCGCAGCTTGGCTGCATGTGAGGGCGCGCTCCTTGTTGTGGATGCGGCCCAGGGCATTGAAGCGCAGACGCTCGCGAACGTATACCTGGCACTTGATAATGATCTGGAGATTCTTCCGGTCATTAACAAGATCGACCTGCCAAGTGCAGAGCCTGAGCGTGTAAAACAGGAAGTGGAAGATGTAATCGGACTTGACGCGAGCGATGCGGTGCTTGCTTCTGCTAAAGCCGGAATCGGAATCGAAGAGATTCTTGAGCAGGTCGTAGCCAAAGTACCTGCGCCGACCGGTGATCCGGATGCGCCGCTAAAAGCGCTTATTTTTGATTCGCTCTACGACGCATACAGAGGCGTTATCGTTCATGTGCGGATCGTGGACGGCACGGTGAAAAAAGGGTCGAAAATCAAAATGATGGCGACCGGTTCCGTATTCGAGGTCACTGAAGTAGGAACGCATGCGCCGTTCCCGAAACAGGTGGAAGAGCTTACGGTAGGAGATGTAGGCTTTATCGCAGCCAGCATCAAGACGGTGCGCGATACACGGGTTGGGGACACGATCACGCTGGCCGACAATCCGGCAAGCGAGCCGCTGCCGGGCTACCGTAAAGTAAATCCGATGGTATTTAGCGGGATGTATCCGGTTGATAGCGCTGACTATAATGATCTGCGTGAAGCGCTGGAGAAGCTTCAGTTGAATGATGCCTCCCTGCAATTTGAGCCGGAGACATCACAGGCCCTTGGCTTTGGCTTCCGTTGCGGCTTCTTGGGCATGCTGCATATGGAGATCATTCAGGAGCGGATTGAGCGTGAATTCAATATCCCGCTCATTACGACGGCGCCGAGCGTAATTTATGATGTTACAAAAACGGATGGCGAGAAAATCTCGATCGAGAATCCGTCGAATATGCCGGAACAGCAGAAGATTGATTTTATTGAAGAGCCGTATGTAAAAGCATCGATTATGGTGCCAAAAGATTTCGTCGGCGCGATCATGGATCTGTGCCAGCGTAAGCGCGGGGACTTCATCGATATGCAGTACATTGATGAGACGCGCGTACAGATCGTCTATGAGATGCCGTTAGCCGAAATCGTGTTTGAGTTTTTCGATCAATTGAAATCGAATACGAAGGGGTATGCGTCTTTCGATTATGAACTGGTTGGCTATAAGAAGTCGAAATTGGTGAAAATGGACATTATGCTCAATGGCGAAGTGGTGGATGCGCTGTCCTTTATCGTACATCGTGATACTGCTTATAATCGCGGCCGTGTGCTGTGCGAGAAGCTAAAAGAGCTGATTCCACGCCAGATGTTCGAGGTGCCTATTCAAGCGGCAATCGGTCACAAAATTATTGCGCGTGAGACGATTAAAGCAATGCGCAAAAACGTATTGGCCAAGTGTTACGGTGGAGATATTTCCCGTAAGCGCAAGCTGCTTGAGAAGCAGAAGGAAGGAAAGAAACGTATGAAGTCCGTCGGAAGTGTAGAGGTGCCGCAGGAAGCGTTTATGGCAGTTCTGAAGATGGACGAGAATTAAGCAAGAAGCGATGTATACGAGGAGCGGAGGGTAAAAAGGGATACGGCCTTTTCCTTCCGCTCTTTTTTACGAACGAATGATGCGCTGCCTATTTATATTTACACATTGGAAGGTGATACGGTATGACAAAGGCCGTGTATATTCACATCCCGTTTTGCACGAATAAATGCTACTACTGCGATTTTAATTCGTATGTGACAAAGAACCCGCAGTTGGTATGGGATTATTTAACCGCACTGAACAAAGAAATGGAGGAGACGGTTCGCAGTTGTCCTCCTGGGGATATCGAAACTATTTTTGTCGGTGGGGGAACGCCCACATTCCTTGATGCGAAGCAGATGGCATACTTCTTAGAGACAGTTGCACGGCATTTTCCTAAACGAAGTAAGGACATTGAATTTACGATGGAAGCCAACCCTGGAACGACCGATGTGGAGAAGCTGTCCATTATGAGAGAGGGCGGCGTGAATCGAATTAGCTTTGGTGTGCAATCGTTCCACGATGAATTGTTAAAAAAAATCGGACGGATTCATGATAGCGCACAAGTATTCCGAAGCTTGGCGAATGCAAAGGAAGTCGGATTTGAGAACATCTCCATTGATTTGATTTTCGGTCTGCCGGATCAGACAACCGCACGATTCCAAGAGACGCTAGATCAAGCGTTCGCGCTTGATTTGCCACACTTTTCCTCATATAGCTTAAAAGTTGAGGAAAACACACTCTTCCATACGTTATATGAAAAAGATCAGCTCCCGCTTCCTACAGAGGATGAAGAAGTGACAATGTATGAACGGTTGATGGAGCAGATGGAGAGCCATGGCTATCATCAATATGAGATAAGCAATTTTGCACAGCGCGGTTTTGAGAGCCGTCACAATATGACGTATTGGCGCAATGAATATTATTATGGCATCGGCGCGGGTGCGCACGGGTATGTAGACGGTACGCGGCATGTAAATGCGGGTCCGCTTGCGCAGTATATGCAGCTTGCAGAAAAAGGCCTTCCACGCGTGGAGCAGTTCAAGGTTACCCGTGCGGAGGAAATGGAAGACCATATGATTATGGGACTGCGCATGATGCAGGGGATCTCGGCTCCCGCATTCGAGCTGCGATACGGTATGACGCTGAAGGATGCGTTCGGCTCAATTATTGATGAACTTACCGAAATGGGGCTGCTTGCATGGACAAATGGATACCTGCATCTTACCAAGCGCGGCATTCCTCTTGGCAATGAAGTCTTCGCAAGATTTTTAGGGCTAGTTGACAAAGTTTGATCTCCTTTGGTATTTTTGAAGTAAGTTCTTTAGCACTCGTTATCAAAGAGTGCTAACAAGGAGGGACAGCATGCTTACGGAACGACAACAGTTAATTTTACGGGCTATCATTGACAATTACATTCGTTCCGCTGAACCGGTCGGGTCACGTACGATTTCGAAGCGGGAAGATATTGGCTATAGCTCCGCTACTATTCGTAATGAGATGGCGGATCTTGAGGAGATGGGGTATTTAGAACAGCCGCATACATCGGCGGGACGCATCCCATCGAATAAAGGCTATCGCTTTTACGTGGACCAGTTTGCTGGCATGCCGTTTATGCAGGTGGAAGATGCTACGCATATTCGTCGCGTATTCGCCGATCGATTCTATGAATTCGAACAGGTAATGAATCAGGCGGCCTCCGTTCTTTCGAGCTTGACGAATTATACGTCCATCGTGCTTGGACATGACATACAGACAACACGTCTTAAGGCTGTGCAGATGATTCCACTCTCTCAACACTCTGCCGTATTTATTCTCGTAACAGATACGGGCAAGGTCGAGAACAAGATGATCTCGCTTCCAGAAGGAATGGCGATGAGTGAGATGGAGCGGGTCGTTAATTTGCTTAACGCCAAGCTTACAGGAGTAGCTATGGTTGAGCTGCGCCAGCGTCTGTATGCGGAAGTATCTAAAGAGTTGGGACGCTATATTCAGCACTATGAAGAGATTATGTCTGTGCTTGAGGAGACGATTACTCATGAGCCGGACGATCATATTGTACTTAAAGGAACGACCAACATCATGATGCAGCCTGAGTTTCGGGATGTCGATAAAGTCAGGGATATTTTGACACTTTTTGAGCAGAATGAGATGGTAGTGCGCCTATTCGACTCTAAACAGAGCGGGCTTCATGTGCGTATCGGCACGGAGAATCAAGAACAGGCGATTAGTAACTGCAGCATTATCACAGCAACGTATCATCTTGACGGCCAGCCGATGGGTACAGTAGGTATTCTCGGTCCAACACGCATGGAATACGGTCGTGTGATGGGAATTCTTAATGTGCTCGCGGGGAATCTGACGGATGCATTTGAACGTTTTTACAAATCTGATAGCTAATTAATAAGGCGCTTATATGCCAATGTATTGTAATTCATGCAAGAAAAAGAAAGGGAGGCCCGCTGATGAGTTCGCATCCGACGGAGCGTGATGGCTCAGGAGATGAACGGCTGTCTACCCTGCTTCATAATATGAATGCCGTGCAGGCGGTGGCCGGTTCAGTCGAAGGAACAATTGGTCCTAAAGGGCTTGATGTGATGCTTGTGGATGAACTGGGCGGCGTCATCATTACGAATGACGGTGTCACCATCCTTGAAGAAATGGAAGTGAAGCATCCGGCGGCCCGCCTGATGATCGGTCTAGCGCGTTCACAGCAGCGTGAGGTAGGGGATGGAACGACGACAGCGACCCTGCTTGCTTCTGCTTTAGTAACCGAAGGAGTGTCCCAGGTACAGCGAGGAGTTCCGGTTGCTCGTGTCATTGCTGGGATTGAGTTAGGCGTTGGTGAAGCGCTAGCGAGAATGCGAGAAGCGGCATGGCCGATTGAGTATTTTGATGATGAACGATTGTATCATATCGCATATATTGCAGGCAGAGAGCAGAAGGATATTGCACATCTTGTCATCGAAGGAGCGAGCCTGCTCGGTCGGGAGAAGATGCTTGAAGCAGATTTTACCTTCAGTGATTTGATCACAGCTCAGGAAGGTGCAGAAAATGAGGTATTAGATGGCGTCATCCTGCACCAGCGTCCGCTTTCCCATGAGATGCCGACACGGATGGAGCAGGTACGCCTGCTTGTGCTAAACGACGCTCTCGCACCGGAAGAGATGGACGATGAAGCGCTTGGCACAGAGATGGGCTTTCAGCGCTATCTGCAGATAAAGGAAGAATATCGACACAATCTAGAGAAGCTGCTCGAATTAAACGTCGGTGCTGTCATATTGGATCGAAGCTGTGATAGTATCGCTGAAGAATTCTGCCTTGATCATGGTATTCTTGTGCTGCATCGCGTATTCCAATCCGAGAGAGAACGGGTAGCTAAGTATAGCGGGGCTCGCTCGCTTAAGCGCAGCGCTTTAGGGAAAAGTGTAGAGGAGTTATCCCGTTCGCTTGGGTATGCGGAGCAGCTTGTATTTGACGAATCGCTCGATCAGGTGCGTATTATGGGAGGACATGGGGTGCCGGCAGTAACGATGATTGTCGGTGCCGGAACAAGTGAAGTCGTAGGGGAGAGGGAGCGGATTGCACGGGATGCCGCTTCTGCTGTGCAGGCAGCCCTTCGCGGCGGTTATCTTCCTGGCGGCGGCAGTGTTGAACTGTTTGTATCGCGCCATCTAGAGAAGTGGCGCCAGTCTGTAAAAGGAATGGAGGGCTTCGGTGTCGAGGCGGTCGCAGCAGCTTTGCGCCGACCGCTTGCTCAGATGATGCGCAATGCCGGATTCAATCCGCTTGAGAAGATTGAACAGGTACGAGCGGTACAGGAGGAAGCCAGCCAACCATCCATCGGCTTACACTTAGATACAGGCGAGTGCATCGATATGCTAGAGGCGGGGGTTGTTGATCCCGCGCTGGTTAAGCTGCATGCCCTGCAGACAGCCGGTGAGGTAAGCCGCGCCATTCTGCGCATACATACTGTGATTCGCAAAAAATCCCCAGGCATATCACCAGATGAATAGGAGGAAGGATTGTGTCAGAAGAAAACAAGAAAAACGCCGAGACGGCAGAGGAAATACAGGAGCAGGAGATCGATGAATCGATAGTGTCCGCTGAAGCACAAGGCGATGAACAAGCAAAAACAGCAGAGGCGGCTGAATTGTCGCGGGAAGACGAACTGCTGGCGGAGATCGAGCAGCTCAAAGCTGAAAAGGAAGAGATGCACAATAAATACTTGCGTGCACAAGCTGACCTGCAGAATTTCCGTACGCGTGTGAACAAGGAGAAGGAGCAGATGCTTCAGTATTCCTCACAACGTGCGATGGAAGCATTGCTGCCGGTTGTCGATAACTTCGAGCGTGCCATTGAAGCGAGTCAGGATGCACAAGATCCGAATTCGCTCAGAGAAGGCATTGAGATGGTTTTCCGCCAGCTGCAGCAGGTACTTGAGCAGGAAGGTGTAAGTACAGTACCGGGCGTGGGTGAGCCGTTCGATCCGAACATGCACCAGGCTGTGATGCAGGAAGCAAGCAGCGAGTATGAGTCTGGAATTATTATTGAGGAATTCCAGAAGGGATACAGGCTCAAAGACCGTGTCATTCGTCCTTCGATGGTAAAGGTAAGCTCCTAGCGTTAGCGTATCCGCAGCATTATCTACACGTTATTACGCATAGCAAATACACTTTCAGAAAGGTTGGTCAACATACAATGGCTAAAGTAATTGGTATCGACTTAGGAACAACAAACTCTTGCGTAGCAGTAATGGAAGGCGGCGAACCGGTCGTTATTCCAAATCCAGAAGGTAACCGTACGACACCATCTGTCGTAGCATTCAAAAATGGCGAGCGTATTGTCGGCGAAGCAGCAAAACGCCAGGCGATCACAAACCCGGACAATACAGTAAGCTCGATTAAGCGCTATATGGGTGAAAACCATAAGGTAACTTTAGAAGGAAAAGACTATACGCCGCAGGAAGTATCGGCCATGGTGCTGCAAAAGCTCAAATCCGATGCGGAAGCATACCTTGGCGAAACGGTAACACAAGCGGTTATCACTGTTCCGGCATACTTCAATGACAGCCAGCGTCAGGCAACAAAAGACGCCGGTAAAATTGCCGGCCTTGAAGTGCTGCGCATTGTCAATGAGCCGACAGCCGCTTCCCTTGCATATGGTATGGAGAAGGAAGAGGATCAAACGATTCTTGTATATGACCTTGGCGGCGGTACATTTGACGTTTCTATCCTTGAGTTGGGTGATGGCTTCTTCGAAGTAAAAGCAACCAGCGGGGACAACCAACTGGGCGGTGATGATTTTGACCAGGTCGTTATCGATTACCTGGTAGCGGAGTTCAAAAAAGAGAACGGTATCGATCTATCGATTGACCGTATGGCGATGCAGCGTTTAAAAGATGCAGCGGAAAAAGCGAAAAAAGACCTTTCTGGTGTATTGACGACGACAATTTCCCTGCCGTTCATCACAGCGGATGCAACCGGTCCAAAACACTTGGAAGTGAATTTAACTCGTGCAAAATTCGAAGAGTTGAGCGCACAGCTTGTAGAGCGTACCATGGTGCCAACGCGCCGTGCATTGTCGGATGCGGGTCTTCAGCCTTCCCAAATTGATAAGGTCATTCTTGTCGGTGGCTCTACTCGTATTCCTGCCGTACAGGAAGCGATTAAGAAAGCCACAGGTAAAGAGCCGTATAAAGGCGTAAATCCAGACGAAGTGGTAGCGCTTGGTGCGGCTGTTCAAGCAGGTGTATTAACAGGTGATGTAAAAGACGTCGTCCTGCTTGACGTAACGCCACTGTCTCTTGGTATTGAAACAATGGGCGGCGTTATGACAAAGCTGATCGAACGCAATACAACCATTCCTACAAGCAAGTCACAGGTATTCTCTACAGCTGCTGACAATCAAACAGCGGTAGACATTCATGTACTGCAAGGGGAACGTCCGATGGCAGGCGACAACAAGACATTAGGCCGCTTCCAATTGACTGACATTCCACCGGCACCACGCGGCATTCCGCAAATCGAAGTAAGCTTTGATATTGATGCCAACGGTATCGTAAACGTATCTGCCAAAGACCTTGGAACAGGTAAGCAGCAGCAGATCACGATCACGTCTTCTTCTGGTCTGAGCGATGATGAAGTAGATCGCATGGTGCGCGAGGCCGAAGAGAATGCGGAAGCTGATAAACAGCGCAAAGAGCAGGTTGAGGTGCGAAATGAAGCGGATCAACTTGTCTTTACGACAGAGAAAACACTCAAGGAACTTGGCGACAAAGTCGAACAGGCAGAGATTGATAAAGCAAATGCGGCAAAAGATAAGCTGAAAACGGCGCTTGAAGGTTCTGATCTTGAGGCGATCCGTACGGCAAAAGATGAGCTGCAAGAAGTTGTTCAACAGCTCTCTGTGAAGCTGTATGAGCAGGCAGCACAGCAGGCACAAACAGCACAAGGTGCGGAACAAGCCGGCAAAAAGGACGATGACAATGTAGTCGACGCAGACTATACGGTAGTAGACGAAGACGAAAAGAAATAATATGCAGGTGCAAGGGAAAAAGTCAAAGTCAGGGCAACTTGGCTTTGACTTTTTTTCGCAACCTGATATGATGAATTTTATGAGTCAAACAGTGCGGGAGTGAAGAGCATGAGCAAACGCGATTACTACGAGGTGCTGGGCGTAGAAAAGTCCGCCTCGGAAGATGAAATAAAGAAAGCGTACCGTAAGCTGGCGCGCAAATACCATCCGGACGTGAACAAAGAACCGGATGCGGAAGCGAAGTTTAAGGAAGTAAAGGAAGCATACGACGTGCTGAGCGATTCGCAGAAGCGGGCGAGCTATGATCGCTTTGGTCATGCAGGTGCTGAGCAGGGTGGTTTTGGCGGCGGTGCCGGTGACTTTGGTGGCTTCGGTGATATTTTCGATATGTTTTTTGGTGGCGGTGGACGTGGTAATCCGAATGCTCCGCGTCAGGGAGATGACCTGCAGTATACGATGCAGATCGACTTTAAAGAAGCGGTATTCGGCAAAGAGATGGACATTGAGATTCCTAAGGAAGCAACGTGTTCGAAATGTGATGGCTCTGGAGCCGAGCCGGGCAGCAAGGTGGAAACCTGTCATACATGCGGCGGTGCCGGGCAGCAGGAGGTTGTACAAAACACCCCATTCGGCCGTGTTGTAAACCGTCGTGTCTGTCCAACCTGTAAAGGAAGCGGACAATTCGTTTCCGTTAAATGCAGCAAGTGCCATGGCAGTGGAAAAGAAAGTGTGCGCCGAAAAATCCACATCAAAATTCCGGCAGGGGTCGATGATGGAGCGAGAATGCGCATCAATGGCGAAGGTGAACTGGGCGCGAACGGTGGACCGCCGGGGGATTTGTATGTTGTATTCCGTGTGAAGTCTCATGAGTTCTTTGAACGGGATGGCAACGATATCTTCTGTAAAGTTCCGATCACATTTGCCCAGGCTGCGCTTGGTGACGAGATCGAAGTGCCGACTATTGATGGCAAAGTTAAATTGAAAGTGCCGGCAGGTACACAAACAGGAACAAAATTCCGTCTGCGAGGACATGGGGTACCTTATCTGAATCGTTCAGGCAAAGGCGATCAGCATGTAAAGGTTGTTGTGGTGACACCGACCAAGCTCAATGACAGACAGAAGGAATTGCTGCGTGAACTTGCAGATATTGGCGGAGAAGAAGTTCATGGCAGCGGCGAGACCTCATTTTTTGATAAAATGAAAAAGGTGCTGCGCGGAGAGATGTAAGGGTATGTGCGAACAGCAAACGAGAGGATGGAGCCATACACAATGAAGTGGTCTGAAGTAAGCGTTCATACGACGCAGGAAGCCATTGAGGCGGTTTCGAATATTTTGCAGGAAGCAGGCGCAAGCGGTGTCGTAATCGAAGATCCGGAAGTGCTTACACGCGAATGGCAGGATAAGTTCGGTGAAATATATCAACTTTCAGCGAAGGATTATCCGACTGAGGGCGTCATTGTGAAAGCCTATCTTCTCGCAAGCGATGCGCTTAATGAGACGATAGAAGCAATCAAACAGGGTCTTGACGAGCTTTCTTCCTTCGGGATTGAAGTGGGAGAGGGTACCGTAACTCTTGCTGAGGTACAGGAAGAGGAATGGGAGACGGCCTGGAAGAAGTATTATAAGCCGGTAGAAGTGTCCGAGAGAATTACCATTACGCCCACGTGGGAGAACTATATTCCGAAGAAGGAGAATGAGCTCATTATCGAGCTTGATCCGGGCATGGCGTTTGGTACAGGGACACATCCGACGACTGTCATGTGCATTCGTGCATTGGATGAAGCGATTAAGGGTGGCGAGACGGTGATCGACGTCGGCTGCGGAACCGGTGTGCTTAGTATTGCTGCAGCCAAGTTGGGCGCAGCATCCGTTCGTGCGCTTGATCTCGATGAAGTCGCTGTAGAGTCGGCACAGACGAACGTAGAGCTGAACGGTACCGCGCAAAAAGTAGCAGTTGAACAGAATAATCTACTGGATGGTGTAGCGGGACCGGTTGATCTCATTGTCGCTAATATTTTGGCTGAAGTTATTACGCTGTTTGTCGATGATGCTGCTCGTGTAGTGGCACCAGGCGGCTTATTCATCACCTCCGGTATTATTACACAGAAAGAAGCCGACGTACGCGAGGCGATGGAGCGGGCGGGGTTTAGTATTATTGACGCGCATTACATGCATGATATGTATGAAAAAGAAGACGGATCTCGTTATACGGATACCGATACGGTGGCACCGCCAAGCCTTCGCGACCGCAGCGAGCTTGCATCAGGCTGGGTATGCCTTGTAGCGGAACGAAAAGCAGAGTGAGGGATGAAGCATGCAGCGATATTTTGTAGACCCTTCGCAGATGGATGAGCAGTTCGTAACGATTACGGGAGATGATGTGAATCATATTGTCCGTGTTATGCGTTCGCGCCCAGGAGATGAAGTGATCTGCTGCAGCGGCTTAGGACGCGACGTGCGGGGTGCCATTGATGTGATCGAGTCAGACCATGTGCGGGTGCGCATTCTTGAAGAAGGTCTTGCGAATCGAGAGCTTCCGGTGCAAGTTACCATTGCGCAAGGACTGCCAAAGGGTGATAAAATGGAGCTGGTCATTCAGAAAGGCACTGAACTCGGTGCTTTTTCTTTTTGCGCATTCACATCCATGCGCACAGTGGTCAAGCTCGATGATAAAAAAGAAAAGAAACGGATAGAGCGATGGCAAAAAATTGCCAAAGAGGCCGCCGAGCAGTCACACAGAAGTCGGGTTCCTGATGTGATGAATGTGCTTAGCTGGCGTGAGCTGCTTGCATCTGCGCCTCGTTTCCATTATGCTTTATTTGCATATGAGAAAGAAGAGATGGCCACGCTGCGCCGTGCGCTCTCAAGCGTCCCCGCAGGCTCAACGATTCTGCTTGTGATCGGGCCGGAGGGCGGCTTCGATGAGAAAGAAGTCGCAGAGGCAGAAGCGGCTGGCTTTGTGAGTGTATCGCTTGGAAGGCGGATTCTACGTGCAGAAACGGCGCCGCTCTATGCGCTATCCTGCATGTCTTATGCCTTTGAACAAGCATGATTCAATCGATAAGAGACAGGGGCAATTTTATAGTAAGGAGTTGGACAATCCATGCCAACTGTAGCATTTCATACGCTCGGCTGTAAGGTTAACCATTATGAAACAGAAGCCATCTGGCAACTGTTTAAGCAGGCCGGGTATGAGAAAATAGATTTTGAGCAGGCTGCGGACGTGTATGTGATTAATACTTGTACCGTAACCAATACAGGTGACAAAAAAAGCCGCCAAGTTATTCGCCGTGCAATTCGCCGTAATCCGGAAGCGGTTGTAGCGGTAACGGGTTGCTATGCGCAGACAACGCCGCATGAGATCATGGCCATTCCTGGCGTTGATATTGTCGTAGGCACATCAGGACGCGACAATTTAATCGAATATGTGGATCAATATCTGCAAGAGCGTCAGCCGATTAATGCCGTATCGAATATTATGAAGGCACGCGAATATGAAGAACTGGATGTACCGGAATTTACAGATCGGACGCGTGCGTCTTTGAAGATTCAAGAAGGCTGCAATAATTTCTGTACGTTCTGCATCATTCCATGGGCGCGGGGATTGATGCGTAGCCGTAAACCGGAAAGTGTAGTCGAGCAGGCGAACAAGTTGGTGGCAGCAGGGTATAAGGAAATCGTTCTTACCGGTATTCACACCGGGGGATACGGCGAAGACTTAGAAGGCTACAATCTGGCTCGTTTGCTGCGTGATCTAGATACGAAGGTTCCGGGGCTGAAGCGTATTCGCATTAGCTCCATCGAAGCAAGTCAGATTACAGATGAAGTCATTGATGTACTGAATACGTCAGATAAGATGTGTCGTCATCTGCATGTGCCGCTACAGGCAGGCGATGATGATGTGCTCAAGCGTATGCGTCGCAAATATACGACGGATGAGTTCCGCCGTAAAATCGAACAGTTGCATGAGGCACTGCCTGACGTAGCGATCACAACTGACGTAATTGTTGGCTTCCCTGGTGAGACAGAAGAGATGTATGAAAGAGGCTACCGCTTCATTGAAGAGATGAAGTTTGCTGAATTACATGTCTTCCCGTATTCGAAGCGGAGCGGTACTCCGGCGGCTCGGATGGAAGATCAGGTGGATGAAGAAGTTAAGAATCGTCGTGTGCATGAATTGATCGCACTCTCTGATAAGCTGGCGGTAGATTATGCAAGCAAGTTTGTCGGTGATGTGCTTGAAGTTATTCCTGAAGAGGCGTACAAGGAAGCACCGGAGAGCGGATTGTACGTTGGTCATGCAGATAACTACCTGAAGCTCGTATTTGAAGCCGATGAATCGCTTGTCGGCAAGATCTGCAAAGTACGTCTTGATGAACCGGGCTCGGAATATTGCAAGGGTACATTCGCACGAGTATTGAGTGAAGAAGCGCTCAAGGCGTAAGGAATGCTGGTGAAGAAAGCGAGACTGTTTTGCACAGTTTCGCTTTTTTTTTGCTGGTGTTTTTTTGTATAATTCTAGACAAGTCAGTAGATCAGTTGAGGAGTCATATATGATTCATTTGGACAATTGGCCCATTCGCCGCAAGATTACACTGCTTGCCTTTGGCATCGTCTTATATACTCTCTTGATGGGTGCGACCATTCTAATCGGTAAAATCGCCAGCGTTAAGGTAGAGGATGTAAGTCAGCGTTCGCTGCTGACGGCAAAGGTGACAGCACAGATGCCGGAGGTGCAGCGAGCCGTAGAGAAGCCGCTCGGTGCGTCATTTATCCAGCCTTTGATAGAGAAAGTGCGGGCGATTTATGGGGCAGACTATATTGTTGTCGTCGATATGGATGGCAAGCGTATGTCACACCCGATCGAGAGTCGGATTGGCACGTTTTTCAATACGAATGAAGCCAAGCCTGCATTTGCTGAACATGTCTATATTGATCGGGTGACAGGGGATCTTGGAGAAGGGGTTCGGGCATATGCACCGATTATGAATGAGGAACATCAGCAGATTGGGGTCGTCATGGTAGGAAATACGGTCCCAAAACTATTTGTCATCATTGAAGATATGGGCAAGGAAATGGGGCTGATTCTCTCCTTAACACTCGGATTCGGCATTTTGGGTGCTTATCTCCTTGCAAGCCATATTAAGCAGCAGACATTCCAACTCGAACCACAGGAACTTGCAAGGACGCTAGATGAGCGAACGTCGGCGTTCCATGCGATTCATGAAGGAATTATTGCGATTGATGATCAGGAACGCATCACCGTTATTAACGAATCGGCCCGTCGCATGCTGAAGGTAGAAGGCAAGGCAGTAGGAGGTAACATTCGTGAGGTTATCCCGGATACGCGCCTTCCGGAGATCTTAGAACTAGGCGAGGCGATTTATAACCAGCAGTTCTATATTGGCGACACGTTGATCTTCAGCAATCGTGTTCCAATTAAGGTAAAAGGAAAAACCGTGGGAGCACTGGCGATTTTTCAGGACAAGACCGAGGTCACGCAGATGGCGGAAGAGCTTACAGGTGTGAAAGCATTTGTTGATGCGCTTCGCGCTAAAAATCATGAGCACAGCAATAAGCTTCATACGATTGCTGGACTCATTCAATTAGGTAAAGAGCAGGAAGCGCTGCGTTATATTTTTCAGCTTGATGAAGATGAAGAGAATGTAGCTCATTACATTAGCTGCCGCATTCAGGATATCAATCTGACCGGTCTTCTGATCGGAAAAATCAGCCGGGCAAAAGAGCTTGATATTGCGCTTCATATTGACCCGTATAGTGAATTTAATCGTTTTCCCGAAGGGGTCACCTATCATGACCTTGTTATCATTATCGGAAATCTTATCGAGAATGCCTTCGATGGACTCGCAGAAGTAAACAATCGCCCCAAACGGGTAGACGTATCCATTGTACAGGACGATACCTATCTTACAATTGAGGTAGAGGACAATGGCATCGGCATTCCGCAAGCAATACAGACACATATCTTTGATAAGGGCTTCTCGACCAAGCAGAAAGGGGAGCACGGCATTGGTCTGTATCTTATTTCATCGATAGTTAAGCGAAGTGAGGGCGATGTTGCGGTTGATAGTACCGCAGGATACGGCACATGGGTACGTGTCAAGCTTCCCATGGAGAGGAAGGAGGAACAAGATCATGAGTACAATCATTAATGTTTTGCTTGTTGAAGATGATCCGATGGTACAGGAGATTAATATGTCTTTCATCGAACGAGTAGAAGGTTTTGAAGTAGTCGGCCTTGCGCGTACGGGAGAAGAAGCGATTGAGAAAATCGGAAGTTTATCTCCCCAACTGGTCATTCTTGATTTATACATGCCGGGAAAAGATGGTCTGGAGACACTGCGTACGATCCGACATCAAGAACTTGATGTCGACGTAATTGCCGTAACGGCGGCCAATGACCGGGAGACTGTGCTGCGTGTGATGCGGCTTGGGGCTGTGGATTATATATTTAAGCCTTTTCAATTTCATCGCATTGAAGAGGCGCTTCTGCGTTATAAAGAGCACTTCCGCCGTAATCAATCTGCCGTGTTCTCCCAATCATTATTTGACAGCGCACGTGCTCATGCGGCTGCGAATGCGAAAAATGCATCTGTCAGAAGAGAGGAGCAGGAAGCAGAATATCCGAAGGGAATTCAAGCCTTCACCCTGCAGCAGGTATCTGACTGTCTTCAGGAAGCGGAGGATGAGATGTCGGCAGAAGAGATTGGACAGGTGATCGGTATGTCGCGGGTTACAGTACGGCGCTATCTCGAATATCTTGAATCGGTCGGTAAGGCTGCATCGTATATGGTATACGGAACGGTTGGCCGTCCCATGAAAATGTATACATGGACCGATGAACAAAAAGAACAAAAAATGTAACAAAAAGAACAAAACGTTTTAAAAATACGAAAACTTTTCTCCTCCTCATGCAAACGTTATCATGAATCTATCAGAAAAAGAGAACGATTTGCAAAGGGGAGCTTACAATGAATATTCGGAATTTTATCACGACATCCCAGATGATGAGTGGGGTGAGTGAAGCATGAGACTGAATTTCAAAAATTTAACGACACAGGTTATTCTCGCTATTATTCTAGGGATTATGTTTGGCATGTTTTATCCGGCGCTTGGCACTGAACTAAAAGTGCTGCCTGATCTATTTATTAAACTGATCAAAATGGTTATCGCTCCGATCGTATTCTTGACCATCGTCATCGGTATTGCCGGTATGGGCGATATGAAGAAGGTTGGCCGTATTGGCGGAAAGGCCCTTCTCTACTTTGAAATTGTTTCCACCATCGCACTAGCGATTGGAATTATCGTCGCTAATTTCATTCAGGCGGGCAATGGAATTGATGCAAGTACAGCAAAGGGTGATGTATCAAAATATACAAAGCAAGCAGAAGAGACAAGCCACGGATTTATGGACTTTGTTATGTCCATCATTCCGGATAATTTTGTCGGCGCCCTAGCTAACGGTGAACTGCTTCCTGTGTTATTCCTAGCTGTTTTGTTCGGGATCTCGCTTGCGGGTATGGGCAGCACCGGAAAGCCGGTTATTGATTTCTTTGAGAAGATTGCACATGTATTCTTCGGCATTGTAAATATCATTATGAAAGTGTCTCCGATTGCAGCTTTTGGTGCGATGTCATATACGATCGGTAAATTCGGAATCAGCTCTCTTGTTTATCTTGGGAAGCTAATGGGCTCTGTATATCTGACAATGTTCTTCTTTATCGTACTTGTACTTGGCTCGATCGCTAAATATTACGGATTTAGCATTTTCAAGTTCATCAAATATATTAAAGATGAGATTTTTCTTGTTGTCGGTACCTCTTCTTCGGAAGCAGCCCTGCCGAAAATGATGGAGAAGTTGGAGAGATACGGATGTTCAAAATCGGTAGTAGGTCTCGTGCTCCCGACAGGATATTCCTTTAATCTTGATGGTACCTCCATTTATCTTTCGATGGCAGCTCTGTTCATCGCCCAGGCTTACGGTGTTGATCTAAGCATCGTAGAGCAGCTAACATTGCTTGGTGTCCTTATGCTTACTTCAAAGGGAGCAGCAGGTGTCACCGGCTCTGGATTCGTCACCTTGGCCGCGACCCTCGCCGTATTTCCGTCGGTGCCGGTCGAAGGCATGGCGCTTCTGCTCGGGGTAGACCGCTTTATGTCTGAAGCGCGTGCCGTTACAAATCTGATCGGCAATGGAGTAGCCACTGTCGTAATCTCTAAGGTGGAGAATGAATTCCATCCGGCTGTCGAGCAGGATGAAATGATTGAGGACAAACAAAAAATGAGTGTATAGTGTACGGGCATAGCTCGTATAGTGAAAGCGTCGGTGCTTCTTGCCGACGCTTTTTTTCTGGTATCGATTTCTTCGTTTTTATCTTTACGTATGCTATGATACGAATACAAATATGGAAAAAGGGTGAGGATGCGTTGAAGTCTCTTGGATGGTTGGTAGTATTCCTCATTGCGGGCTTAGCCATCTCGATCGTTATTGGATTTAGCTTCGGTGTTGACATACCGGCTCGCTACGATGCAGAACAGGAAGGGCTTGATCAAAAGGTTGTCATTCGCTTTAGTCACGTAGTAGCTGAGAATACGCCAAAAGGGCTGGCCGTTTCCAAGTTTGCCAAATTGGTACGGGAGAAGACGGATGGCATGGTCGAAATTCGTGTCTATCCGAATGCGACGTTATTCGATGATGAGACGGAATTCCATGCGCTTCAGACAGGGAATGTGGAGATGATCGCACCTGCGACCTCGAAGCTCTCCTCGCGCTATCCGCAGTGGATGATTATGGATCTTCCGTACGCCTTCGAGAATGAAAGCGAAGTGAGTGAAGCGATGGACGGCAAGCTTGGACGATTGCTGTTCGAAGCGATTAACGATGAGAATATCAAAGGTCTGGCATTATGGGATAATGGTTTTAAACAGGTAACATCAGCAAAACCTATGATCTCTGTAGAGGATTTCTCCAACTATAGCTTTCGGGTAATGCCAAGCCCTGTATTGGAAGCGCAGTTTAAAGCGCTTGGTGCTAAGGCACAGAGCTATTCATTTAATGATTTATACAGACAGCTTGAAGGCGGTACGGTACAGGGCCAGGAAAATACATTGTCCAATATCTATACGAAGCGCTTATATCAAGTGCAGCGATATATGACCGTAAGTAATCACGGGTATCTCGGCTACATTGTATTAATAGACAAGCTGACATGGGATAAGCTGTCACACTCCCAGAAGCGGGCGGTCCAATCGGCTATGGAGGAGACAACGGCATGGATTCGTCAGTATGCTAAGCAGATGAACGACCGCGCACTCACAGAAATGAAGGACAAGCATGCGATTAATGTCCATATACAAACGGATGAAGAGCGGGAGAGATGGAAAAAGAAGATGAATCCTGTTTATAATCAATTTGAAAGTGTCATTGGAACCCCGGTTATCACGGAATGGAAAAAGTTAATCCGTAAGCAGCGCTCGCAGCCTTATAGTCCTCATGTCTATGATTAAATGTTATGAAAAAAGTGGTAAAAGGCAGGCGGAGTACGATACACTTAGAAAAAGGATGCTTTTTTCGAGGAGGAATGTTTGATGGCAAAGGAGGTTTCAGCAGGAGGCGTCGTCTATCGGAAGATGAAGGACAACAGAATTGAACTGATGATTATTGAAGATCGCTATCTGAAAGCGTCCCTGCCTAAAGGAAAGCAGGAAAAAGGGGAAAGCATGGAAGAGACAGCGCTGAGGGAGATACGCGAGGAGACCGGAATTGAGGGAAAGGTCGTTCAGCCCTTAGAAACGATTTACTATAATTATTATAATCCGAAGCTTGGCGCCGTAAAAAAAGAAGTTCATTACTATCTGGTGGAGGCGCTGGCAGGCAAGCTTGTGCCTCAGCTTGAAGAAATCCATACAGTAGCCTGGATGACACCGGAAGCAGCCTGGGAAAAGCAGACGAAAAACGGATACCAGAACAATATTTCCGTTCTGGCCAAAGCGTGCGAGCTGCTTGGAATTGAAACACGAAGAGAAAAAACCTCATAATGAAAACAAAAAAGCGTATCGCTGCATCATGTGGCATACGCTTTTTTTGTAACCTGCTTATCCTCGTATACACCGCTGCGCAAGCCTTGCAATCCCGTGCGCGAACGGCAGTGCCAAAAGCGAGCAAATTACGTTGAATAGTGTCTGTGCATGGGCAATCTGGATGGCAGCATCACCTGTCAGCCATGCCACAGTCATTCCGAGTTGTTCGATAAAGGGAAGAAACAGAAGAACACCTGCGATGTTGAGTACGACATGAACCCATGCTACCTGCTTGGCTGCCGCATTTCCGCCTACCGCAGCCATTACCGCGGTTACACATGTGCCGATATTGCTTCCGAGCACGATAGCGATGCCCATGCCAAGTGAAAGGAGTTGTTCATTCATGAATCCCATCGTCATGGCAGTTACAGCCGAGCTGCTGTGAAGAAGCGCTGTAAACGCTGCACCAAGAAACACTCCATTGAAATAGCTGCTGTCCGGCCGTGCCAGTGCCGAGAGGAAGAAGGCGGTATGCTGAAGCGGTTCGGCTGCTGTCTGCATTACCTGGATGCCTAAGAATACACAGCCGAACCCGGATAGCGACATGCCCACGGCGCGTACGATGTTAGAGCGCATCCACAGCACCGAACAGCCAAGTAGAAACATAGGCAGGGCCATTTTTTGCGGATTCAGTGCGATCAACTGGGTGGTAAAGGTCGTGCCGATGTTCGTTCCAAGAATGATGCCCACGGTTTGTGGAAAGGAAAGCAAGCGGGCATTGGCAAGACCGATTGTTACTACCGAGACTGCACTGCTGCTCTGTACGAGCATTGTCATCAATGTGCCGGTAAGCAGACCGCGTGTTGGTGTTTTTGTAAAGCGAATAAGCCAACGGTGCAGGTTATCACCAGCGAGTGCAAAGAGACCAATACGCATCAAATGCATACCACCTAAAAATAAACCAAGCCCTAGTAATAGGGCGAAAATAAGCATCGTCATCGGTTTGACTCCTTCCATCCACTTCTACCCCAATATGTATGCGGCAGAAGGGACGGGCATGACAGGCACACTGATCGTTTCACCGAATAACAGCAAAAAGCAGACCCATAGTGGATCTGCCGCAAGTGCTTCTAAACGTTGCAGATGAAAGAATCGATTCGGCGTGTATCGAGTCCGCCGATCGAATAGCCGAAGAATGGGACGTAGCGGTAGAACATTACCGTTTGCTGCCGGATACGGAACGGCCAGATCCAATACTGTTCGCCGTTGGACAGCCATACATACGTCCAACGGAACAGGCAGAGCCTAAGACTTCCCGGAGCTACCGCCTTTGCATTCAGTGCCTGCTGCTGCGAAGGAATAAAGGGGGGAGGGGGAGACGTCGGCTGCATTGGCTGTTCGCCGGGCGGTCCACCTGGAAAAGGGAATTGAGGTCCAGGTCCCATTCCTGGCGGACCTGGAGGCGGGGGTGGTGGAAAGCCGCCTGATGGGGGCTGCGATGGAAACATCCCCGGAATGTTTGGCGGATTGAAGGAAAACGAAAACTGTCTATCATCATTTTTTCGGGATTTACCCATAGTGTAACACCTTCCTTTCCGTATAGACTATTCACAAACCGGGACGAATGCGTATAAAATAGGCACAAGCCTGCCGGGCAAGATTACATGTGAGAGGATGAGCGAAATGGAAGCGAAGAAGAATGGCTGCAACCTGGATCACTCGGTAGAGGATGTACGCAAGAAACTTGGGGCGATCAGACCGCATCTGCCAACGAGTATTGCGCAGGCCTTACCGGAATACGTAGAAGGCGGACGGACACAAGAGGAGCTAAATGAGGTGTTTCATTTATTGAAGAAGTACGATCTGGCCGATGAGGAAGAAAAGGCCCGACGCAATGAGGAGTTTAATCAACTCTTGCAGCATATTTCCTAAGAGAGATCTCCCGCTTATGGACAAGCGGGAGATTTTTTTGTAAGAGTACGACAGAAAATCTTTCTTCTTAACGAAAAATATAGCAGTCACAACTTATATCAAATCACGAAAGGGAGAATGTAGACATGAATAAAAAAATTGTGAGTGGATTATTAGCAGCTACGCTTCTTATGGGCGGCACATCGGTATTGGCACAGGATGCTAAGCCAGCAGCAGAGAAGTCAAAAGAGCCAGAGCAAGCAGTCAAAGCAACTGGGCTTGAAAATGCACTAAACCATGTAAAAAGCGAAACAGCCCGTCAAGCCATTAAGGCAAACATTGAAAAACAAGCTGCATCTACGGCTGATACAATCAATGTAACACCGCCAACGGACAAGCAGGACAAGACAGAAGTGAGTAAAGAGGCTATGATTACAGTAAAGATCAACGGTAAGCTCATTCTAGCAGATCAGAAGCCGGTAAATATTAACGGCCGTGTTGTCGTGCCGCTGCGCAGCATTTTTGAAGCGCTTGGGGCTGACATCAAGTGGGATGACGCCAAGAAAATTGTTCATGCAGCAAAGGGAAATAAGAAAATCAAGGTGAAAATCGGAGATCAGATCGCAGAAATTAACGGCAAGAAAGTGCAGCTCGATCAAAAAGCAATTCTCTTACATGATCGTTCCATGGTGCCGGTTCGTTTCGTAAGCGAGGCACTTGGTGCAAATGTGGAATGGGATGCCAAAAACATGACAGTTCATATTAAGACGGTAAAATAAATAAAAAGGTGAAAGCGAATGCTGATTGGCATTCGCTTTTTTGATGCATTTTTTTGCGATAGATAATGATTACACAGATAGATTTTCTGTTATATAGTGGAGAGAGATCCCATTTTTATATTCCCTTTATTTGGGTACAAATGGTATCTTTTTTATATAGAGGAGGAGATGGCGATGAGTGAGGCATTTTGGGATATGGCACCATCCGATGAGCGATGGGGGCATCAGGAACAGATATGCGAGAGTGGAGTGAAATTGCATTTTGTACGTCAGGGCGAAGGCAAGCCGGTGCTGCTTCTGCATGGATGGCCGGGCTTTTGGTATGATTGGCGGCGTGTTATCCCTATGTTGGCGCAGAAAGCAGATGTCATTGCCCCTGATTTTCGCGGATTTGGCAGCTCCGACAGACCTGATCTTCCTCCGACAGAAGGGTATACGCCGCAGGTGCTGGCCGAGGACATAGTCTTTTTGATACGCCAACTTAATTTAGAACAAGTCGTCCTGGTCGCACATGACATCGGTGCTACGGTTGCGCAGACACTGGCACGGATAGCTCCCGAGAGAATTGATTCTATCGTGTTGCTGAACCCACCGTATCCTGGAATCGGCAGCCGTCGATTTGATCCAGCGGTACAAGGGCAGTTCTGGTATCAGCATTTTCATAACCTGCCGTGGGCGGAGGAATTGGTTGGACGTGACCGAGATACGATAGATTTGTATTTACGCCATTTCTATGAGCATTGGACCGGAAGAAAAGAAGCGCTTCGTCCCGAAGAATTCGAGTATATTGTAGATACGTATGCCAAGCCGGGAGCATTTGCGTCAAGTATCGCTTATTATCGAGCCAGGGCAGGCGCACGAGCTAAGGAAGCCGGTACAGATCCGCAGAAGATAAAAATTACACACCCGACTACTGTATTGTGGGGAAAGGCCGATCCAGTCATACTTGCGAGTTGGTCGGATCGGCTTGATGAATATTTCAGTAACGTCCAGCTTTGCCTACTAGAAGGAGTGGGACATTTCGTTCCGTTTGAGGCGCCTGAAGAAGTCGTAACGGCAATTTCTGCGCGTCTATAGAGATAATAAAATATATAGGGTAGATGGGGACTGTACAGCGTACGGTTCCCTTTTTGTTATGAAATGTTCAAGGAATATTTATACAAACGATTGCAATTAGACTGTTATTTCGTTATAGTTCAAATAATAAACACAAGTCTTTTTGCCTAAAGAAAGAGGTTCTATATGCTTACGTTTAACTCGAGTAATATTCGTGCGGTTACATTGCTCAATCAGTTTCTTAGCAGTATGCAGTATAAAGATGTACTGGAGCCGTTGGTTGATGAAGTTATCACAGAACTTAAAGAAGCATTACGAGAAATAGCTGAACTGAAGTGGGCGCTAGATATGTCTACGATCGTAGCCGTTACCAATACTTCCGGCAATATTCTGTATGTAAATGATAGATTCTGCGAAATTTCAGGTTATAGCAGAGAAGAACTGCTTGGACAAAATCATCGTATCGTGAATTCGGGATGTCATAAGCGGACTTTTTTCCATGAGATGTGGAGAACAATCGCACGCGGAGAAGTATGGCACGGAGAAGTGAAGAACAAGGCGAAAGATGGTTCTTTTTATTGGGTGAATACGACAATTGTACCTTTGATGAACGAACAGGGTAAGCCGATTCAATATATTTCTTTCCGCAATGATATTACCAAAGGCAAAGAGGCGGAAGAGAAGCTTAGGCAGGCACTTAAAAATGATTTTATTCGCACCGTCAACGCGCTGCATAATTTCGTATTTAAGCTCAATAAGCGGGAGGACGGCTCGCTGATTTATGTTTTGTTTGAAGGGGAACTGGCCAAACAACTGGATTTAACGACAGATAAAACATATGGTAAGACGCCGTGGGAAGTATTTCCGCAGGAAACCGCTGAGATTCTAGCATTCAATTATCAGCGTGCGTTCAATGGCGAGAGAGCTACCTATAGCTATAGATATAAGGAACGAGATTTTCAGACTTCTTTATCGCCTATTATAGAAAACGGCGAGATTATCGAGATTATTGGATCTACGAGCGAAATTACGGATCTAAAAAGAGCGGAGGAAACCATTCGGCAGATGGCTCATCTTGATCCGCTTACGAATCTTGGGAACCGACGTAAGTTTACTGAAGATTTATCGGAGGCGCTCCGTGAAGCAGAAGCATCCGCGCATGAGGTGGGTGTTATGTTTCTGGATTTGGATCGTTTCAAGCAAATCAATGATACGCTTGGCCATACGGTAGGTGACCTGCTTTTGCAGGGAGTTGCTGCTCGGCTTGAGGAAGAGAGTGGAGAGAATTGCAGTATTTATCGGCTTGGCGGGGATGAATTCCTTGTTCTGCTGCGCTATATTCATGACCAACAGGAAGCCGTAGATATGACAGAACGTATCATGCAGCTATTCCGTACGACATTTAAAGCGGGACATTATGAGCTCTATGTGACCTGCAGTATCGGCATTAGCACCTATCCGTTCTCAGGAACAGACATTGAGTCGTTGATGAAGAACGCTGATACCGCTATGTACCATGCAAAGAATTATGGACGCAATACGTATCGGCTGTATACGCCTGAGATGAACATGGAGTACGACGAGCATTTGAAGATTGAGACGCATCTGCGTAAAGCGATCGAAAACAATGAGCTGCAGTTGTATTATCAGCCAAAAGTGCATACCGAAACCAAGCAGATCAAAGGAATGGAAGCACTCCTGCGCTGGATTCATCCGAGTTTGGGCTTTGTATCTCCTGCTAAATTCATTCCGATTGCGGAGGAGACAGGGCTGATTATTGCCATCGGTGAATGGGTGCTGCGTACAGCATGCGAACAGAATAAGCGCTGGCTTGATGCGGGCTATACTCCACTGCGGGTGAGTGTGAATGTGTCAGCTCTTCAATTCCAACAGCCAACATTCGTGAGTCTGGTGCGCGACGTGCTGATGGAGACCGGGCTTGATCCATACTATTTGGAGTTAGAGATTACCGAGAATTGCATGGTCAATGATGTGGAAGATAATATTATTACATTAATGCAGCTTCGTGATATGGGCGTGCGGATCTCTATTGATGATTTTGGCACGGGATACTCATCGCTTAGCTATTTGAAGCGGTTCCCAATACACGCGCTAAAAATTGATCAGTCCTTTGTGCGGGATGTGGTGGTCGATAAGGACAATGCCGCCATTGTTAAAGCGATTATCCAGCTTGCACATCATATGGAGATGAAGCTGGTAGCAGAAGGGGTGGAGGATGAGCAGACCTTTGCCTTTCTTGCTGCTGAACACTGTGATGAAGTGCAGGGATATTATTTCAGCCGCCCGCTCCCAACAGCCGATTTCGAGCGAATGCTTGGTGAGAGGCCGAGGATGGAACCAGAAAAGCCAGGGATTATGTAATCCCCGGCTTTTTTGTGCGTCGATTCATCGTATTGCTTACTTATATTCAACTTGGCTGTGCTTCATGGCAACCAGCTCACCCTGCGATAAGGACATCATAAGAATTGCGATCATCTCATGCATAATAATGGTGTGCTGGTTCGCTGACTCCTGCATATATACACGCAACTGTTCACGGACGCTTGGGACACCGGTTACTTCGATGATAATATCGATCTCGCTGCCCTTTTGCGCAAGCTCCATAAAATCAGTGGTAATGTCAATGCCTTTTTCTTTAGCAAAAACCATTCCGGGAGCATCTTCATGAAGATCGGCGACCCCAACAATATTTACAAAAGATGCCTCCGCAAGTTGGCGCAATAGGGGTGTTCCTGTATCGCCGCCGCCGATGATCGCGATGTTAATTTTTCCATTGTTCATCTTTATCCCTCCGATGTATGTCTATATCCTACATTTTCAAATTATATCGTTCTTAGGCCCTATGAACAATAAAACAGTTTGAAAAATTTGTAACATTTCCGTTAATGAATAGCTATTCATTTTCTTTTTGGAAGATTTGCGTTACTATTGATAGTATTCAAACAATAAGGAGGAAAAGCATGAAAGGAAAAGTAGCGATTGTGACGGGTGCTTCAAGCGGAATGGGAAAGGCGATGGCACATAAGTTTGCTCAAAAAGGCGCCAAGGTAGTTATTACGGGACGCAATGAGGAAAAGCTGCATGCCGCAAAGCAGGAAATTGAGCAGACGGACGGGCAGATTTTATGCGTGCAGATGGATGTACGCAATCCTGATGATGTAGCACGGATGGTTGACGAGACGAAGCGGGCATTTGGCGGTATGGATTACTTGGTTAATAACGCTGCAGGTAATTTTATTTGTCCTGCTGAAGACTTGTCAATAAACGGCTGGAATTCTGTCATTAATATTGTACTGAACGGTACATGGTACTGCTCGCAAGCGGTAGGGAAAGAATGGATTGCGCAAGGTAAAAAAGGCAGCATCCTCAATATGCTTGCAACATATGCCTGGTTGGCCGGTGCTGGCGTCATTCACTCTGCTTCGGCAAAAGCCGGTGTGCTCTCCATGACCCGTACGCTTGCTGTGGAGTGGGGGGGCAAATACGGCATTCGTGTCAATGCGATCGCACCAGGTCCTATTGATAATACCGGTGGGGCAGCAAAGCTCTGGGAATCAGAGGCGGCGGCTCGTATGACGCTTGAGAGTGTACCGCTTGGCCGATTGGGACAACCGGAAGAGATTGCAAATCTTGCTTATTTCCTGCTATCTCCAGAAGCAGAATACATAAATGGAGAGTGTGTGACGATGGATGGCGGGCAATGGCTTAACCGTCTTCCGTTCTAACCTTTTCATATAATCTGATGGAATAGATGATCCGGCTTTCTCGTGTAAACGGAAGGCTGGTTTTTCTTTTTTATTAGGAGGGAGGGCCGGGTTTATGGTAATCTGTTAATGAGTTAAAGAAAGTAAAAACGGTAAAGAGGGACGATCGAATGTCAGGACAAGCAAAACATATTGCTGGTATTTCGCTTGGTGTGATGGCGGCAGGTTTCGTTGCTACACTGCCGTTTTCCGATGTAACAGCGGCTAAGGTGCTGCAGGGCGGATTCGAAGCTGGACTGGTCGGCGGTTTGGCGGACTGGTTTGCGGTAACGGCATTATTTCGCCATCCGATGGGACTGAAGATTCCGCATACTGCACTGCTGCCAAAAAATCGTCAGCGGATTACAGATGCGATTGTTCATACATTAGAGAATGATTGGCTTAACAAGGAAAGCATTGAAGAGAAAATTCACCAGATACACATCACGGAAAAGGTGCTCAATCTGTTGGAGAAGGAGCTGGATTCTCCACAGGTACGCAGCGCGCTCACGGGGCTTAGCGAGCAGGTTGTACGCCAGATTTCCATAGAGCCGATGCTCCCGATTATTGAGCGTAAGCTAAAGGAATATATAAAAGGCGTGAATACAGCCGGGCTGCTGCATGGATTTATTGATCGAGCACTTGCTGAACAGTATGAAGAAAAAGCGTTTGATTTTCTACTGCAAAAGGTAGGGCAATGGGCAGTGAAGACCGATACACGCCACAAGCTTGGCAGCATGGCGCTGCAAGCGTTGAACAATATCGAACTGGACGGCTTTATGCAATTCGCGCTTAAATCATTCGCGGGTATGCTTAATGAAGACAAGCTTGGCAGCGTGCTGCAGAATTTATTATTGCGGGGAAGCGATGATTTGCGACGGCCCGAGAATAAAAACCGACAGGCGGTGCTTGCTTATCTTCGTCGTGAAGTGGAAGATGCCCGGGAGAACGAAGGAATGCTTGCGGCCATTGAGAAATGGAAGCATAGTATTGCTGAAGAGATGCCGCTTGCCGATCGCTTAAGCGATGCAGCCGAGGATTTGCGAAAACAAGCGCTGGCCTTTGTACAAAGCGATGCATATCTGGATGAATTCGCGCTGCCGTTTCTGCGCCGTATGCTCAGTCGGGTGCGTGAGGATAAGCGCATGATGGAGCGGTTTGAAGCATGGTCACAACGTCAGATTGCTGTACTGGTGGAGCAGAACCATTCCAAAATCGGAAATCTTGTGCGGGAGAATTTAAATAAACTCGACAATCAAACACTCATTGAGATGATGGAAGATAAGATCGGTAAAGATATTCAATGGATTCGGGTTAATGGTGCCTTGTGCGGATTTTTAATTGGGCTTGGCCTGGTGACTGTGAAGCTGTTGGTGCAGTAGGACATGAGGGAGGTCGGGATCGTGCGCAGCAAGGCGCTCACAATTTTTACGTTGGTCGCGGCCACCGTGTTGTTTGGAGAATTGAAGTATCAACCGTTTCAAAGCGATTTTCGCATTAGTTTCGGAAGTGGCATCTTTTTTTTCTGGCTGCTTTGGTTCCGGGAGATACCGATTCTGCTGGCGTCTATGCTTACGGGCAGCGCGGTAGTATTATTTCGTATCTGGCTGGATTATCTTGCCTTAGACGGAAGTTTTGATCTGTATCAAAGCACGCTTATTCACATGCCCTCGCTCGCCTTTTACCTTTTTTTCGGATTTGTATTGTGGGCGGGGAGGGTGTGGCGTTATTTACATGCTCCGGTTCGCTTAGGAGTGCTCGGTGCGGTGGCTGATTTTTTGGCTAATCTCATTGAGCTTTTGGTACGCAGAAGTCTGCTCACGCATCATATTGATTTTGTGTTTATACCAAAAGAAGAATATCTGCTATTAGTGCTTGCGTTCGTGCGCAGTTTTTTTATCGTCGGCTTCTTTACGATTATCCAGCTCCGGCATCTGCGTGAGATCCATCGCGAGCAGCAATTACGCTTTGAGAAAATGTTGATGATTAGCAGCGACCTGCATGTTGAAGCGCTCTATTTGAAAAAGGTTATGGGGCATATTGAGCAGGCGGCGCGAAATGGATATACGCTGTACCGGGATTTAAAGACAAGAGAGACAGAAGGGGATGTACCGGTATGCGATCCTCCTCTCTCCCGCCGTGCGCTAAGCATTGCAGAAGAGGTACATGAGATCAAAAAGGATTCACAACGAATTCTAAGCGGGGTAAGCAAAATTATCCAGCAGGAGCGCGTCGTAAAGGAATTATCTATCGATGAGATCATTCAGCTTGTGCTCAATGCGAATGAAAAGTATGCCCGCATGTTGGGAAAGGAAATAACGTTCATAAGCGAAGGAGAGGCACCTTATATAACCGGACACGTGTATTCTCTGCTATCCGTATGTAACAATCTGCTCTCCAATGCCGTTGAAGCGATTAAGCATACGGGTGTCATTCGTGTGCGCATTGCAGAGCAGGACGGTATGCTCCTGTTTAGGGTAAGCGACACAGGAAGTGGTATCGCTTGTGGGGATGAAGCGTTTATTTTCAACCCTGGCTATACGACCAAATACGATGAGAAGGGCAATGCATCTACAGGTATTGGACTTCCCCATGCAAAGGAAGTGGTAGCTGGTTTTGGCGGAACGCTAGATGTATTGCAGGGAGAAGGAAGTGAGCGGACCGTATTTGAAGTGCGGATACCGATACATAAGCTATGAGGAGTGGAAGAGGTGCGATTTCGCTTTTTTATTATTGATGATGATCCGTCTTCCCGTAAAATGTTGTACAACGCGATTGAATACGAGGATTTAGGCGATGTTGTAGGGGAATCAGAAGATGGATTTGGTGCCGAAGCAAGCATTATCTTGAAGAAATGCGATATCGTGCTGATCGATTTACTGATGCCGAAGCAGGATGGCATTGAGACGATCAGCAGGCTGCAGGAGATGGGCTACGAAGGCAAATTTATTATGATATCGCAGGTAGAACATAAAGAAATGGTGGCGGAAGCGTACAGCAAAGGAGTGGAGTATTTCATTCACAAGCCGATCAATCGGATCGAAGTCATCTCGGTTATTAAGAAAGTGATGGAACATATTCGTCTAGAACGCTCCCTCGAAGGCATTCGCCATACATTATCTTTATTCGATACGCTTCCCAAGGAGTCGCCGGAGATACGTACGGCCCCATTTATGCGCAGTGTACTGGCGGATTTCGGGATTCTTGGAGAGACGGGAAGCCAGGATATTATTCACCTGATTGAATATTTACTGAAGCGTTATAAGAATGAACGCGTACGGGAATTCCCGCCGCTCAAAGATATCTTCACCGATTATGTGACATACAGCAATGCAGCGGATGTGCAGCGTGATGTGAAAGCGATGGAGCAGCGAATACGCCGCGCAGTAGCACGTGCCTTACAGAATATCGCATCGCTTGGTTTGGAGGATTACGGGAATCCGAAGTTTGAGATGTATGCTTCAAAGTACTTTGATTTTGCAGATGTACGCCAGAAGATGCGTGAGATCGAGCAGAATGAAGAGGTATCGCGCGTCCGATTGAACGTAAAGAAGTTCATCTTTACTCTCTATATTGAAACAAAAGAACATACGTAATAAAGGAAGGCAGAATGAAGAAAAGAAAAGGGCGAATAGATAAAAAAGTATGGATTGCTATCGGATTTCTGCTGTTTGGCATTGCGCTTCCATTCATCATGAAGCCGGAATATACGGGCGTGCTGCGCACGATACAAATCTTACAGGTGCGCCCGACCGGCAACTCTTTTATGGTAGCGGTACTTCTTCTGATGATATGGAATACGATTTATTCGCTCCCCCATTATATCGGCGCATTCTTACTGGGGGAGGAATGGGGAAGAAGAACGGAAAAGCCTTGGTTGAAAGCGATTCCACCTTTGATTTTGATCCCGGTGATTACGTATGTTGAATACATTTTTAATCCCATTAAGTTTCCTTTTGGGCTGCCGGGAGTCCTGCTTTTATTCTCGATGTTTATATTGCAGAGAGTCACAAAAAACCAATTGGATTTCCGGATGAAGATGCTTATACTTATTCAGCTTCTGCTCGGATTTCAATGGCTTGAAATGGTGCCGTGGCTTACAAGTACAAGCTTCGATGCTAATCGTATTCTAGTTAGAATGAAGGAGATGGCATTTACGCTTGGATTCGATCAGGCGCTGGCTATGTATAGTATCATGCTGTGCGTTATCCTCGTTATGAGCGCCATAATTGTATCGATCTCCTTTATGATGTCGGCACAGAAATGGCATGACAGAAAGAAGCTTCATCTTGCGCAACTGGAGGCGATTCAATCGCGTTCGGGACGGGAGGTGCTGCATCTGGTACATGACCTAAAGACGCCGCTTACTTCTGTTGAAGGCTTGATCTCCCTAATGGAGATGCGTGTCAATGATGAGAAGCTTCGCGAATACTGCAGAATGAGCTCTCAGTCCATTGCGTCGATGAGTGAGATGATTTCGGAGATGCTATATGAAGATAAGAAAAGCTGGTTCAAGCTTACCGATGTCATGAATTATGTGCATGCAAGCCGTCTCAGCGGTACAGGTGCCTGTGTAAACATAGAATTTCCCAAGCAGGAGGAGACATGGATATGGATTAACAAAATCCGTATCACCCGCGCCCTTGTTAACCTGATTGATAATGCTTTGGATGCGATTAAGGATATAGAAGAAGGTACGGTCACACTGTATGCCGAGGCAGAGAATGGTGAAGTCAAGCTTGGTGTTGCAGATAATGGACCCGGCATCTCCCGTGAAGATCAGGAAAAAATCTGGGAGGCGGGATATAGTACCAAGCGTCACCCGGGGCTAGGGCTTTCATTTGTGCTTCAGGTGGCCGAAAGCCATGGGGGATATGTCTCTGTCCAAAGCCGGATTGGAGAAGGAACGACCGTGTGGATTCATCTGCGGGGAGGGGAAGGCAGCAATGAAAATCTTAATTATGGATGATGATGCGTCGGTTCGCTTTATGTTAAACGAGATTTGCGAGAGTGCCGGTTGGGATGTACTGCTTGGCAGCAATGGCAAAGAAGGACTTGAGCGTTTTCGTGCTGAACAGGTGGATGTTGTACTTGTGGACTATCATATGCCGGAGATGGATGGATTACGTACCGTCCAGGAAATCCGCAAGCTAAACGCACATGTACCTATTCTGGTGCTCACAGTGGATGAACGTCAGGAGATCGCAGACCGGTTTCTTGACGCGGGAGCAACAGATTTTGCGATTAAGCCGGTGCGAGCACCTGATCTGATTTCCCGGATTCAACTGCATTTGCGTCTATCGACGTTAACGAAGACACGAAGAGTGCCGCAAAGGGATACTGTAGGGGAGCAGGTGCCTGAAGTCGATCCGCCAAAAGGCATCAGTGCAACAACGCTGCGTCATATTGTAAGTTTCCTTTGCGAACGAAGAGAGTCGTGCACGATTGACGAGATTACCAAAGAAGTAGGGCTTGCCTATCCCACGGTGTATCGCTCTCTTGTCTATTTAATGCAGCAGGGCAAAGTACGAACCATTGTAAGTTATCAAAAGGTAGGGCGGCCCAAAAATAAGTATGAATGGCGAAATTAGGAACCCCATGCAGAGGTAGACGTGCATCTATTTTTTTCACCACTCATCCCTTGCCGCATATATTGAAAGTGATAAGCAGCAGGACAAGAGGATAGGGGGTGAGCTTCTCGTATGAGCAAGGAGCAGGAGAATGATTTTTCGGGTCTATCAAAGTCATTAGCTGACTTGATCGTAGGAGATGTATTTGAGAAAAATAAGGTAACGATTCGCAAAAACATTTCTGATGAACAGAAATTGAGAATGCAAAAGCTCGTCCAGGATTTGCAGGAGCAGGTAGACGCCTTTCTACAAAAGAGCAAAGAAAAAAAAGATCAAGAAATGTAGAATATCGAATGTGAAAGGAAAGGTGCTCCTTCTCTGTTGCAAGCAGAGGGAGAGGCACCTTTTTCTTCTCTCTTTTAGCGCGTAAGCGAACAAAGAATATGCGAATGCGGAGGGACGCTTGTCTACACCAATCCTTCTTCTCCTTCATATCTTGTAGTAGATTCGAATGAGGGAGGAACTAAAAGTGAGAAGAATGTATCGTTATGATGATCGTGAGACGTACGACTGTAACGAGAAGAAACACCATGAGTGTGAAGACCGCGATTACGGTTACAAAAAATTCAGTGCGCTTGACCCGGATTGCTGCCATCCGATGGACCGACACAAAGGCAATGTGGACCAGGATGCAAGACAAATCGAGAACACGGTACAGAAGTCCAATGAGTTAATTCTTGTTAAAGACTCTTGCGATATTACAGTAGAAACAACAGATACACAAGCAGCGGTAAACATTCAAGCAGCACTGCAGTTTGCGATTGCACTTGTTATTGATATCTCTGTAGCAAGCAGCGATAAAGGTTCAAGAATTACCCAAGAACTCTTGCAAAAAATCAATGTAAAGCAAGCGAACAATCAAAAAACTGTGATTGAAAACTCTCGAGGAGTTAAAGTAACGACAACAGACACAGACGTATCTGTCAACGTTCAACTGCTGGCACAAATTCTGGCGGCACTGGTTGCTAGAATCAATATCGGCTAATGTTTAGGCATAAGGCTTTTCCTTTGAAAAATCAAAAGGAAAGGCCTTTTTTTTCTTTTTTTTCTGTTGTTGTCTTTCCAATCTTTACATATACTTAAACACAGAATTGATGAAAAATTATACGTATTTTAACAAATGACAACTATTCGACAGCAAGAAAAAGGAGGTGGAAAAATGAAGCCATTGCTTACGGTTAACGGGCTGAAAACTCATTTTTTCACAGCGGATGGAATCGTTCGTTCAGTTGACGGAGTAGATATTACCATCGGCGAAGGAGAAACAGTCGGACTGGTTGGAGAATCAGGCTGCGGCAAAAGTGTAACCTCGCTTTCGATTATGCGGCTGGTTCCGTGGCCGCCCGGCAGAATTGTCGAAGGCTCGATTACGTTCGGAGATAAGGACATTGTTCGTCTGTCAGAGGCGGAGATGCGTGACATTCGCGGCAATGATATCGCAATGATTTTCCAGGATCCAATGACAAGTCTGAATCCGGTATTTACGATCGGCGATCAGATCGTAGAGACGATTCGGCTACATATGAAGCTCGACAAAAAGAAAGCGCTTGCAAGGGCGGTTGATCTTCTCAAGCAAGTAGGCATTCCACGTGCGGAACAGATCGTCAAGGAGTATCCACATCGTCTCTCGGGCGGAATGCGCCAGCGGGTCGTCATTGCGATGGCGATGGCCTGTAATCCGAAGCTGTTGATCGCAGACGAGCCGACGACGGCCCTTGATGTAACAATCCAAGCGCAAATTCTTGATTTGATGCGCAAGCTTAAAAAAGATAACGGTACTTCCATCCTGATGATTACGCATGATCTTGGTGTAGTGGCCGAGATGTGTGACCGCGTCGTTGTCATGTATGGTGGAAAAGTGGTGGAAGAAGCAGAGGTAAATACGCTGTTTGCGGCACCTTCGCATCCGTATACACAGGGGTTGCTTCATTCAATCCCATCGCTTGATGAAGAAAAGGAATGGCTTGATTCGATTCCGGGCAACGTTCCAATCCCATCCGAAATGCCTGCGGGCTGTAAGTTTGCTCCGCGCTGTGCACAAGCGATGGATCGCTGTCGGGTGGAGGAGCCGCCGTTATATGAACTGAGCAACGGACAGAAGTCCCGTTGTTTCTTGGTAGAGGAGGACGCCGCCTATGTCGGAAACGCTGCTGAAAGTAAGACATCTTAAGAAATATTTTCCCGTTCGTCAGGGCATCCTGCAGCGCACAGTCGGACATGTCAAAGCGGTGGATGATATCGATTTTGATATCCTTCGTGGTGAGACGCTCGGATTAGTAGGCGAGTCAGGCTGCGGTAAATCAACGACAGGACGATCCATCCTGCGTTTGATTGAGCCGACCGACGGTGTTATAGAGTTTGAAGGGCGCGATATCAGCAAGGCATCAAGCAGTGAGATGCGTACGCTGTATCGTGATATGCAGCTGATTTTTCAAGATCCGTATGCTTCGCTTAATCCGCGTAAAACGGTAGAGAAGCTATTGAGTGAGCCGATGGCGGTTCATGGCATATATACGGCGGAAGAGCGAAAGAAGCGGGTGTACGAGCTGCTTGAGGTCGTTGGCCTAAACGCATACCATGCCACAAGATATCCGCATGAATTCTCAGGAGGACAGCGCCAACGGATCGGCATCGCCCGTGCACTGGCATTGCAGCCAAAGCTGATTATCTGCGATGAGCCGGTCTCGGCGCTTGACGTATCAATTCAGTCTCAAGTGCTCAATCTCTTAAAGCAACTGCAGCAAGAAATGGGACTCACGTATTTGTTCATCGCCCATGACTTAAGTGTGGTTAAACATATTAGCGATCGGATTGGTGTCATGTATCTGGGCAGGATTGTAGAGCTTGCTGGCAAGAAGAGCCTGTATAGCAAACCGCTGCATCCGTATACACAGGCGCTGATGTCTGCGGTTCCGGTTGCCAATCCGCAAATAAAAAGGGATCGCATTATTCTCGAAGGAGATGTGCCAAGCCCGGCGAATCCTCCGCAAGGATGCACATTCCACCCGCGCTGTTCGGCTTGTATGGACATCTGTCGAATAGAGCGTCCGCTGCTCCGTGATTTGGGTGACGGGCATCAGGTGGCTTGCCATTTATACAATCAATAATACGTAAAGAAGAAAAGGGGGACACAAAGATGAAGTATGGAAAGTATGGCAGAAAAACGATGGCAATTCTCTCAGCTCTCATGCTGACGACAGCAATTGGATTAACTGCATGCGGTGGCGGTGACAAAGCCCAGGAGACAGCGGGCAAACCGGAAAAAGCGCAGGAACAAAAAGGTGGCACACTCATTTTTGCTCGTGGCGGTGACTCGACGACGCTTGATCCGCAGAACACGACAGAAGGTGAAGCGACACGCGTAACGGAAAACATTTATGACACGCTTGTACAATATAAAGAAGACAGCACAGAAGTAGAACCGGCACTTGCGACCCAATGGGAGAGCAGTCCGGATGGAAAGACATGGACATTCACCCTTCGTGAAGGCGTTAAATTCCATGACGGTACAGAATTTGATGCAAATGCAGTTAAATTTAACTTTGATCGTATGATGGATACAAAAAATGAATACCATGTTGGTGGCAACTTCGATTACTTCACCAGCATGTTTACTGCCTTCAAAGGCGAGCCGGGTGCAGTAATTAAAGATGTGAAGGTGCTTGATAAAAACAAAGTGCAGTTTATCTTAAACGTACCGCAGGCGCCATTCCTCGCCAATATTGCGATGCCATTCTTCGCGATTGAAAGCCCGGAGGCAATTAAAAAATACAAAGAAAAGATCAGCCAGCATCCCGTTGGCACAGGTCCGTTCAAATTCGTAGAGGGCGGCTGGAAACCAAACGATACCATCACGCTGGAGAAGAATCCTGAGTATTGGGAAGGCGAACCGAAGCTTGACAAGGTCATTTTTAAAGTTATTCCAGATAATACGGCTCGTCTAACCGCACTGAAGTCCGGCGAGGTAGATCTGATTGACGGCATGAATCCTTCTGATGCAGCGGCGGTGGAATCGGATAGCAAGCTGACATTGCATAAGCGTCCATCCAATAATGTAGGCTATCTCGCCTTTAACACGGAGAAGAAGCCGTTTGACAATCCAAAAGTGCGCCAAGCGCTGTCTATGGCTGTAGATAAGCCGGGTCTCGTGAAAGCATTCTATGCGGGCCTTGGTGAAGCGGCGAAGAATCCGCTGCCGCCATCCATCTGGGGTCATAATGACGCCATTACGGATTATGAGTATAATCTGGAAAAGGCGAAGAAGCTGCTTGCAGAAGCCGGTTATCCAAACGGCTTTGAGACAGATTTCTGGGCAATGCCTGTATCGCGTCCGTATATGCCACAGCCGCAAAAAATTGCTGAATCCATTCAAGCTGACTTTGCAAAAATCGGCGTAAAAACAAAGATCGTTTCTATGGAATGGGGTACGTATCTGAAGAAGACGAAGAACGGGGAGCATCCAATGGCTCTGCTTGGCTGGACCGGTGACAATGGAGACCCGGATAACTTCTTATATGTACTGCTCGATAAAGACAATGCCAAGCCGCCAGCAGCACAGAATATCTCACTCTACAAAAGCGATAAGGTGCATGATCTGTTGATCAAGGCACAGACAACACCAGATCAAAAGGTACGCGAAGATTTGTATAAGCAAGCACAGCAAGTTATCCATGATGATGCGCCAATGGTGCCGCTGGTACATTCCACGCCAGTTCTCGCAAGCTCTAGCAAAGTAAAAGGGTATGTGCCGCACGCGACTGGTTCCGAGAAATTAAATGACGTAACCATGGAAAAATAGGTAGCGGATCATCACTGTTCACGGGGTGCATGCGGAAACCGCATGCACTTTTTTTTCCGACTTCATAAGGCAGGTGAACTAACACATGTTTGCATACATTATTCGTCGGCTCCTGCAGCTTGTTCCCGTACTGATCGGTATGTCGCTTGTTGTATTTGCCATTATTCATGCCATTCCCGGCGATCCGGCACTCATGATTTTAGGCGAGCATGCGACCCCGGAAGCATTGGAGGAACTTAGAGCCAAATTGCATCTGAACGAGCCGCTGTATAAACAGTACTTCTTTTATATGGCTGATATTATTCAAGGGAATCTTGGTGAGTCGCTTCGTACGAAGCAAGAAATTAGCATTGAAATTGGCGCCTATCTAACGGCTACGATTGAGCTTGCGATTGCCGCATTGATTTTTGCGATTGTTGTCGGTGTAAATGCGGGCATTATTGCCGCATGGAAGCGCGCTTCCTGGTTTGACTATATTGCGATGCTGATCGCGCTAGTTGGGGTCTCCATGCCGGTATTTTGGCTGGGCTTGATGGAGCAGTGGATTTTTGTTGATAAGCTGGATTTGCTCCCATCGACGGGACGTTTTAATCCGCGTGAGCCAATTGATGACATTACGGGCTTTTATGTAATGGATACGATCCTTCAAGGCAATTGGGCAGGCTTACAGGATGTTGTTCTTCATTTAATTCTCCCAAGCATTGCATTGGGTACAATTCCGATGGCGATCATTGCGCGTATGACGCGCTCTTCCATGCTTGAGGTGATGAAGTCAGATTATATCCGCACAGCTCGCGCGAAAGGGTTGCGCGAATTCTGGGTTGTGTATAAGCATGCGCTGCGCAATGCGTTCGCGCCTGTATTGACGGTCATCGGTCTTCAGCTTGGCTCGCTTTTGGGCGGAGCCATTCTTACGGAGACGATTTTTGGCTGGCCGGGTGTCGGCCGCTATATTAATGATGCGATTGCCTTCCGTGACTACCCTGTCGTTCAATCTGGGGTGCTGGTCGTTGCATTTCTATTCGTTATCATTAATTTAATTGTTGATATTTTGTACGCGTATATTGACCCGCGCATTCAATACAAGTAGGGGGTGGCAGCATGCAGACGACAGCGCAGGTAAACACCCAGGCTTCGGTAAAGGCTCGGCAGAGCTCGCCTTGGCGCGACGCCTGGTATCAGTTAAAAAAGCAGAAAACCGCCTTGGTCGGATTGTTTGTCATCCTGTTTTTTATCGTAGTGGGGCTATTGGCTCCTATTATTACAAGTCAACCATGGGATGGACAAAATCTAGCTGATAAGCTCAAGCCGCCGAGTGCGCAGCATTGGTTTGGAACAGATGATTTAGGCCGCGATATTTTCACTCGCGTCGTATACGGTGCAAGAATCTCGCTGTGGGTTGGATTTTTCTCAGTAGTCGGCTCCATTGTCGCAGGGACGGCTCTCGGACTGGTGGCAGGTTACTTCGGACGTTGGGTAGATACGATTATTTCCCGTCTGTTTGATATTATTTTGGCATTCCCAAGCATTCTATTGGCGATTGCGATTGTAACTATCCTCGGTCCGGGGCTCTCTAACGCTCTAATTGCCATTGCGATCATTAATGTACCGACATATGGGCGGCTTGTCCGCTCACGCGTGTTGAGTATTAAAGAAGAGGAGTATGTCACCGCAGCAAAAGTGCTGGGTATGTCACATGCACGCATCCTGTTCTCGCATATTTTGCCGAACAGTATGGCTCCGATTATTGTTCAAGGAACGCTTGGGGTTGCGACGGCTGTACTTGAAGCGGCGGCGCTTGGCTTCCTCGGTCTTGGTGCACAGGCACCGCAGCCGGAATGGGGCAAGATGATTTCAGATTCGCGTCAATACATTACAGCAGCCTATTGGACAGTCTTGTTTCCAGGGTTGGCTATTATGTTAACCGTACTTGGCTTCAACCTGTTTGGTGATGGCCTTCGTGATGCACTTGATCCGAAGATGAAGCAATAAACGCACCCTGTTTATAAGTCAAAGTAGGATAGAGAAGGGAGAATCACGCGTCCATATGCTGCGCGTGATTCTTTTTTTACTTTAGACATCCTATAAAGCCTAAGAAAATATTAGTACCCCCATGCTTCTGAAAAACTGGTATGATTAATATATTATCCAAAAGTTCATTCGTACATAGTATGGAGAGAATAGAGCAAGTATAGAGGCATGTTCCGCTGGTTTCCTTCCAAGAGGGAATGTGTGATAGTGAATGAAGGAGGACGTTTCGGGTGTCAAACAAGCAAAAGATAGGCGTTATTTACGGAGGAAAGTCAAGTGAGCACGAGGTATCGATTCATACCGCTCTCTCCGTAATAAACGCCGTAGATAAAGCGCGCTATGAAGTACTTCCCATCTATATTGATGTAGACGGACGATGGCTTACAGGAGCCTGGGTGGAACAGGAGATTACCCATGTAGATGCACTGCGTTTTACTCCGGCGACCCATGCGGCACCGGATGTGTTCACGCTCAAAGATATGGTTGAAGTTGTATTTCCCGTTATCCATGGACCAAACGGGGAAGATGGAACATTACAGGGTTTTCTTGAATTGATCGACGTACCGTATGTTGGCTCCGGTGTGCTGGGCTCCTCTGTAGGTATGGATAAGGTAGCGATGAAAGAGGTATTCGGTAATGTAGGTTTGCCACAGGGCAAATATAAAAGCTATCTGCGAATTGATCTGGAGCAGAAGCTGGATGTCATATGCGATGAAATTGAAGCGGTGCTTGGACTTCCATGCTTTGTTAAGCCGGCTAACATGGGATCAAGTGTAGGCATTAGCAAAGCGAAGGACAGTGCGGGGCTTCGTGAAGCACTTCGTTTTGCGGCCCGGTTTGACCGAAAAGTGATCGTCGAAGAATTTATCTCCGGACGCGAGCTTGAAATCGGTGTGCTTGGCAATGATAAACCGGATACATCAATCGTTGGGGAAATCGTCTCAAGCAATGAGTTCTATGATTATGAAGCGAAATACAAAAGCGACGGAACAAGGCTTGATATTCCGGCGCATGTGCCGGAGAGCGTCGTAAGCCGGATGAAAGAGCTTGCGGTCAAAGCGTTTCTTGCGCTTGATTGCAGCGGCTTATCCCGGGTCGACTTTTTCTGGGATGAGACGGCCGATGAAGTATACATCAATGAGATCAATACAATGCCGGGCTTTACACCGTTCAGCATGTATCCGATGCTTTGGAAAGAAACAGGCGTACCATACGCAGAATTGATTGACCGCTTGATTGCATTTGGCATTGCGCGTTATGAAGAGAAGAAGGCCAATGAGCTTGTGGCTGAACAATTTAATGATTAAATCTGCAATCATATAAAGACTACAATGGGTAAGCAGCCTAAAATAAAAAATCCTGTTCACGTTTCTGAACAGGATTTTTTATTTTGCAGGATGTTGCTTTGAAATCAATAAAGATACTTAAAACTAAGAGAACATGCATAGAAAGCAACGATTACCTTTTAAAATATCGTTTGTTCATACATAGCTGCTGCAGCTCGTCTTATATTTTCCATTATATTACATATAATAACATAAATTAAAAGAGCCGCCCATATAGAGCGGCCCTCAGGTTGCCGAGATTTTCTCAACAGCTTGCGAAACAAAAAGCATTCAAGCTGTCTAATAATTTTAGGATAAATTCTCAAGCAATGTCTCAAGCTCCATCCCGCGCGATGCTTTAAGCAAAAGAGCGTAATCTGCGCTTGTAAAGGCTGCAAGGTATGCGCCAGCCTCTTCCTTGCTGGCAAAATATTTGGCTGCGGGTCCATACCCTTCCGCAAGGTGCTTGGCGTCCTGTCCGATCGCCACCAGCTCAAATTCCGCGCCCAACTCCCGAAGTTCTTCTCCGACCTCGCGATGATACGCTGCGCTTTGCGCGCCCAGCTCATACATATCACCGAGCACCAATACTTTCTTTCGCTCCGGATAAATAGAGAGAAACGTCTGCACTGAAGCAATCATCGAGGTCGGGCTTGCATTATAGGCGTCATTGATGACCAGCAGTCCGTTTGCTCCATCCACTCGCTCAAAGCGCATCGTAGAGATGGAGAGCGTTGCCAGTCGTTCGACGATTTCTTCGTTTGGAATGCCGAGGTGTTTGGCGATGAAGATGCACGGCAGCGCATTGGAGATATTATGCTCTCCAAACAGCGGCATGAAGCAGCGGAACTGTTCGCCGTCGCCTGTCGTTACGACAAAGCGGCTACCGTTCTCGTCAAAAACAATATCTGATGCCGTAATATCAGCGCCACGAGCTTCTTCGCCCTCATGATGTACATGATAGAAGTAAGTTTTTGCGGGATTAAGAGGTGCCAGATTAGCCACCAGCTCGTTATCCTGATTTAAACAAGCAAATCCGTCAGGATGAGTATGACCAAGAATTTCGCCTTTGGCTTGTGCAATCATTTCTTTGGAATCAAAAAACTCCATATGGGCATCATTTACATTTGTGATGACACTGAAAGTGGGACGTGCCATACCGGCTAAGAAATCAATTTCGCCTGCATGGTTCATACCAAGCTCAAGCACAGCCACCTCCGTCTCCGGCGCAATCTGTAGAAGCGAGAGCGGCACGCCAAGGTGATTATTAAAGTTTTTGTATGTCTTGTATACATTCTTTTGCCCCGACAGCAGATGAGCCAGTATATCCTTTGTTGTTGTCTTTCCGTTGCTGCCAGTGATGGCCACAATCGGAAGTGAGAGGCGATTGCGATACATGCGCGCAATTTGCTGGAATGCTTTTTCTGTATCATCCACCAAAATGAGCGCAAATTCTGCGTTGACCCCTGCGGCTCGCGCTTTTGCTTCATCAGATACGAATGCCGCTTTGGCGCCCATCTCCGCTGCCTTCTGTAAGAAATCATGTCCGTCCCGTACACCGCCGGTCAGGGCTACGAACAGTGAGTTGACCTCAAGCTGTCTTGAATCGAAATGTACGGAGGTAATCTCCGATTGTTTATCTCCCTGTAGCAGGGTTCCTTCTGTAATCTCTACAATTTCTTGCACGGTAAACATACAGGATGTCCTCCCCGTTTTTGCTTTTTATCCATCTCCATTACTTATTATAACGCGATTTTGCCTCAAGCAGATGCCTCCATATTCCTGTTCCGCAAAAACCAAAAAAATGGACATCTGAGGTTGACCTGCCTATCCCTGTATAATATAATGTTGTTTGACGACTTTATAGAGATATCTTTCTGTTGCAGTCGTCACCCACGGTTAAGGCGGAGGGAGGGGAAACAAATGGCAGAAATTCGTGTACGTAAAAATGAGTCGTTAGACCAAGCGCTACGTCGATTCAAGCGTGAAACAGGTAAAGATGGCGTTCTTGCTGAAGTTAAAAAGCGCAGACACTATGAGAAGCCTAGTATTAAACGCAAGAAGAAGTCAGAGGCAGCGCGTAAACGTAAGTATTAGGAGGAATAGTTTAATGAGACTCGTCGAACGTCTTACCCATGATATGAAGCAAGCGATGAGAGATAAAGACAAGCTCAAACTTTCCGTAATCCGTATGGTGAAATCTTCCGTCAAAAATGAAGAGATTAACCAGGGTAAAGAACTGTCTGACGACGAAGTGCTTACTGTCTTGACTCGTGAGCTGAAGCAAAGACGCGATTCCCTCCAAGAATTCGAAAAAGCTGGTCGTGAAGACCTCGCAGAATCCACACGAGCTGAAATTAATGTACTTATGGAATATATGCCTGAGCAATTAAATGAAGAAGAGGTCCGCAAGCTGGTTAGCGAAGCGATTCAGCAGACCGGTGCATCTTCGAAGAAGGACATGGGAAAAGTCATGGGCGTGCTAATGCCGAAAGTCAAAGGCCGCGCTGACGGTGCCTTGGTCAACAAGGTTGTTCAGGAGTCGTTATCATAAGGTATACATGAAGCCCCACCTGCATGCAGGTGGGGCTTTTTGCGTTTTCTCCTTCATAAATCCCCTGCAAGCTGCATAACGTGAAGATAGAGAGTCTGCATGATTTGCGGGCGCTCCGATGCAGAGAGGGGGCATACGCGTGAAGAAATGGAACGAAAAATGGCGGCGGTTCACTACCGGCGTACTTGATATGCCGCAGGACTTAACGATGGAGATGCCCCGGATTACGATGATTGGTCAACTGCAGATGTATATTGAAAACCATCGCGGAGTCCTATGGTTTAGCAATCAGGAACTCCGTTTGCTTTTAACGAAAGGTCAACTGCTGATCCGGGGACAGAATTTGGTCATTCGCGCGATTTTACCTGAGGAAGTGCTTGTGGAGGGCATTGTAGATCAAGTCGTATTTTTGGACCAATAGAGAGGGGAGACGGCTATGAAGCACGGGGAAAACTGGTTTCGAGGCTATCTTGTCCTGCGTGTGCGAGGCAAGCGTATCGAACGTTTTTTAAACCGAATCGTAGGACAAGGTATACTGATATGGGACATCCGGCGAAATGGAGAAGAGGCCTATTTGAGTCTGCCGCTTGAATCCTTCTACAGTTTGAAGCCATTCTTAAAAGAAACCGGCTGCCGCAGTCGTATTATTGAACGGGTCGGCCTTCCCTTTATTTTGCAAAAAATGTGGACGCGCTCTATGTTTGCTGTAGGTATTATCGCTTTCTTCATCGGTATGTATTTCCTTGCGAATGTAATTTGGAGTGTGGAGGTTATCGGCAATGAGAAGGTTCCTGCATACCAGATCAAGCAGGCTGCCGAGGGAGCGGGTGTAAGACAGGGAGCACTGATTTTCCGTCTTCCTGAAGTGGAAGAGATGCAGCGTCAATTGATGGAGCGCATTCCGCAGGCTTCTTGGATCGGATTTGAAGTGAAAGGAACGACAGCCATTATTCGTGTTGTAGAAAAGGTCATCCCCGAGAAAAAAGAGACACCGGGACCACGGCATATCGTTGCGACGAAAAAGGCGGTTATTCATTCCATCTTTGCAGAGCGGGGACGTCCTGCTGTACGGATCAACGATTGGGTCAAGCCTGGCGATATTCTCATCTCCGGTGCACTTGGAAATGAGGAGCAGACCGTGCTGGTCCCTGCTACGGGAAGAGTGGAAGGAGAGACATGGTACGAATCAACAGTGAGCGTACCGCTTAAACAGAAAAGACCTGTATTAACCGGTGAGAGTTATACGAACCGCTATGTGCTTCTTGGAGGCTATGCGCTCAAAATCCAGGGTTTTACCGCAGAGCCATACGCGCAAGAGATAAAAACAGAAGAGGCAGGCTGGCTTACGATTGGCAATCTATCGCTTCCAATGGGTATGAAAAAAGAAGTAGTGCGGCAGAATGAATGGATCAACATCACATTGAGCGAGAGGGAAGCGATTGAGATTGGGAAAAAATATGCTCGTGAAAATTTGGTGAAGCAAGTAAAGCAAGGCGGATACGTAAAGACGGAAAAAGTTTTGCACGCGAAGCAAGAGAATGGTAAAGTTTATATGAACATTCATTTTGTTGTAGTGGAAGATATTGCAGCTGAGCAGCCTATTACTTATGAAGGAGAATGAGATCTTTTGCACGTAGAAGAGACAAGCAAAACGATACGACTTGAAAGTGCGGAAGAAGCAAGTTTGCTTTTTGGCCCGCAAGATTCTTATCTTAAGGAAATTGAGAATGCAACACCGGCGCATATTTTCGCACGCAGCGAAGAGATTACGATCTCCGGCCTGCCGCAGGAAGTGGAACGCAATGCCCGCCTGATTGAAGTATTGGCAGCGCTCTTGCGCCGTGGGATTAAGTTATCATTACAGGATGTATTGTATGCGATTCAACTGTCCAAAGAAGACGCGCTTGAAGAACTTATGGAGCTGTACGGCCAGCCCATCGCCACCTCTGTGAAGGGGAAACCTATCCGCGTCAAGACGCTTGGACAGCGCCATTACATTACATCCATTAAGAAGAAAGATATTGTGTTTGGCATCGGTCCAGCGGGTACAGGTAAGACGTACCTTGCTGTGGTGATGGCTGTAACCGCACTCAAAGCCAACCGGGTAAAGCGTATTGTATTGACGCGTCCGGCTGTAGAAGCGGGAGAGAATCTGGGATTTCTTCCGGGAGATCTACAGGAGAAGGTCGATCCGTATCTGCGTCCATTGTATGACGCTCTGCAGGATTTACTGAGTACGGAAAACATGACAAAGTATATGGAACGAGGAATTATTGAAGTGGCTCCGCTTGCATATATGCGGGGGCGGACGCTTGATGATTCATTTATCATTCTTGATGAAGCACAGAATACAACGCCTGAACAAATGAAAATGTTTTTAACGCGGCTTGGCTTTGGTTCCAAGATGGTTATTACCGGTGATGTGACGCAGGTCGATCTGCCGCGCGGTAAAAAATCCGGCCTTCAGGATGCGGCAAGAAAGCTTGATGGAATTGAGGGTATTTCCTTTGTTTACTTAACTGGGATGGATGTAGTACGTCACCCGCTGGTACAAAAAGTCATTACTGCTTATGAACAGGAAACGGAAGGCCAGGGCTTGGATAAGAAAGAATAAAATGCCTCGCATAAAGGGGTTGTACGACATGAAAGCAAGTCTCAGGCGGCTGCATCTCTCGATCCCGGAATCATGGAAGACAAGCGTGACCATTCGACGGCTGCTGTTTCTCTTCCTTGGGTTAATGATCTATCTACCGATTATGGGGGATGTGCTGCCCAAAACGTTTGACTTAAATGTAAATACTGTAAGTGATGTGACACTTACCGCTCCGGTTACCGTCGAAGACGTTCAGGCAACGGAGCAGGCGCGAACCAAGGCGGTCAGCGAAGTACAGCCTGTATATTCCCGTAATGATACAATTACGACACATCAGGTTAAGCTTGTTTCTTTTATCTATAAGAAGGCAGGTGAGCTTGCCGCCAGACAGGATTTGACCCCAGAAGCCCGCCTTAAGGAGCTTAAGGACAATGTCCCGTTTCCATTGTCACAGGAAACGCTTCAGGCGATCCTGACGATGCCTGTTCCTACTTTGAATGCGGCGACGCAGGAGACGAACAAAGTCGTCACCTCTGTTATGCAAAAAGGAATTGACGAGGCCGTTGCTTCGAATCGAGACTTCATTCAACAGCGGGTCAACCAGCAAATTGTGCTGGTGGATCTGGACAGTAAGTCCCGTAAAGTAGTTCGCGAAGTAGCGATCGCAAGCATTGTACCTAATCTGACAGTAGATGAGGAAGCAACCAATGCGCTGAAAGATACAGTCCGGCGTTCCGTAAAGCCGATCATGATCTATAAAGGGGAGGTATTGGTGGAGAAAGACCAGTACATCTCTGAAGAGGTATATAGAAAGCTTGATGCAGCCGGACTTCTAGAACGCAATGCCAGCAAGCTTCCTTTCTTGGGACTTGCATTGTTCATTTTTCTGTTCATCGTATTTTTGCGTATGTATCTTGTACAGGCGCACCGTAAGATTTATGGCAGCAATACGCATATTCTTATGCTTTCGCTCATTATATTCTTGAATATTCTTGTGATGAAGATGATGAGTGCTGGGAAGACGATTGATTTCTTTTCGCCTGGATATGGCGTGCCGGTTGCGCTCGGCTCAATGCTTATTGCGATCCTGCTTGATACGCAGCTCGCCGTTATTTGCAGTGTGCTGTTTGCTTTTGTTGCCGGTATTGTGTTTAACTTTGAGAGCTTGCTGCCGGTGGATTTTCGTTATGTATTATATGGATTTTTAAGTGGAGTCGCCGGGGCTTATTCGCTCGGTAAAGCGACGAAGCGTTCGCGTATTCTCCAGGCAGGGTTCGGCGTCTCATTGTTGAATGTACTTATTATTTCCGCTTTATATCTGTTGGTATCCTCGACAGGTAACTGGCGTGATCTTTTGAACGAATATGTTTTTGGTGCGATCAGTGGACTGTTGGCGGCGGTGCTTACGATTGGGTTTCTTCCGCTGTTTGAAGGGATGTTCGGCATTTTATCTCCGATGCGCTTAATTGAGCTGTCGAATCCGAATCAGCCGCTTTTGCGCCGCATGCTGATGGAGACGCCGGGAACATACCACCACAGTATGATGGTGGCAAGCCTCTCGGAAGCCGCGTGTGAGGCGGTGGGAGCAGATGGATTGCTGGCTCGGGTCGGTGCGTATTATCATGATGTCGGCAAAATGAAGCGCCCGCATTTCTTTATTGAGAATCAAATTAACCGGGATAATCCGCACGATACGTTGGCACCGGCTCTTAGCAAGCGTATTATTCTAGCTCATGTAGAAGACGGGGTACGGATGCTAGAGGAGAACGGACTGCCGAAGCAAATCATTGATTTTGCTCAGCAGCATCATGGTACGACGCTGTTAAAATACTTCTACTATAAGGCAGAGAAAGCATCAGATACCCCGATTCCGGAAGCTGAATACCGTTATCCGGGTCCGAAAGCACAGACCAGGGAGACGGCCATTGTTGGGATTTGTGACAGTGCTGAGGCGGCGGTGCGCTCCATGTCCAATCCGACGCCTGAGAAGATTGAACAGCTTGTTCGTCGGATTATAGCGGACCGTCTTGAAGATGGGCAGTTTAATGAGTGTGATTTGACAATGCAGGAGCTCGAGAGCGTGGCACGTACGATTTGCGAGACGCTGCAGGGATTTTTCCATAACCGGATTGAATATCCGGATGACAAACAAGTGGCGGTGAAACAAGCATGAGTATAGATATTGAATTCATCCAAGAATATAAATCGGAACTATCCCAGGATGTGCTCGATCTTTTGCAGCGCGCCCTTGAAGAAGCCGCGCGTACGGAAGACGTCGAGGGAGAAGTGACAGTCACATTTGTTGATAATGACCGAATTCACGAATTGAATCGTGAGTATCGCGGCATTGATCGTCCGACAGATGTTCTTTCTTTTGCGATGAACGATGAAGGTGAGGAAGAGATGGAAATCTTTCTTGAAGAAGGAATGGAAGAGATACCGAATATGCTCGGTGATATTATCATCTCCATTCCGAAGGCACAGGAGCAGGCTGAAGAGTACGGCCATACGTTTGAGCGGGAGATGGGCTTTCTTGTCGTACATGGATTTCTTCACTTGATGGGGTATGACCACGAGACAGAAGAAGAAGAAGCGGAGATGTTCGGCAAGCAGGAAGACATTCTGAATCGGGTGCGCCTTACGCGCGAATAGGCGGGGAGCAGTGTGAGAGTAAAAGATGAATGGCGGCGCCTTAGGCGAAGCTTTGGCTACGCCATCTGCGGCATACGCGATACCGTAAAGACTCAGCGAAACATGCAAATCCATGTGATTGTGGCGTTGCTTGTTCTCCTTTTGGGATGGATTTTGGCCATTCCAAAAGGAGATGTTTTGCTGGTCTTTTTTTCTGTTTTTCTTGTGCTTATTTTGGAGACGGTAAATACTGCGATCGAACATACTGTGGACGTAGCGATTGGTGACCGCTTTCATCCGCTTGCGAAGAAAGCAAAGGATGCCGCGGCGGGAGGGGTATTGTTTGCTGCGATTCTTTCGGTATTTGTTGGAATTTATGTATTTGGCGAACCGCTGTGGCAATTTATACAAAGCGGGGAAAGAAGGGTAATACATATAGGAGAGCGGGGAGAAGCCGTCTTTCTTTTTGTTATTGCCCTCATGTTCGTCCTGGTCGCATGGCTGTTATTTGAATGGATTCGTCCGAATAAAAAGGAGGAAGATTGAGATGGATAACGGGATGCTAATTCAAGAAGCGATGAAAGCGCGGGAGAAGGCCTATGTACCATACTCTACATTTAAGGTGGGCGCTGCCTTGTTAACGAGAGACGGAAAAGTGTATCATGGTTGCAATGTGGAAAATGCGGCGTACTCCCTGTGCAACTGTGCGGAGAGAACGGCCTTATTTGCTGCCTATGCCGTGGGCGATCATGAGTACGCCCGTCTGGCTGTTGTGGCTGATACACCAGGGCCTTGCTCGCCGTGTGGTGCCTGCCGTCAGGTGATCTCTGAATTATGCCCGCCACAGATGGAAGTAGTCATGAGCAATCTCAAAGGAAATACAAAGATTATGACTGTAGCAGAGCTCCTACCCGGAGCATTTAACCAGGAGGATTTGAATGGATAACGCAGAATATAAATCAGGATTCGTAGCCATCATCGGACGACCAAATGTAGGAAAGTCTACGCTGATGAACCATATTGTAGGACAAAAAGTTGCGATTATGTCGGATAAACCTCAGACAACGCGGAATAAAATCCGCGCTGTCTATACATCCGAAGAAGGTCAGATTATTTTCTTGGATACGCCGGGAGTTCATAAGCCAAAATCAAAGCTTGGCAATTATATGAACCGGATGGTAGAGAATGCATTGCGCGAAGTGGATGTAATTTTGTTTCTTGTCGATGCAGCTGAGAAGCTTGGACCAGGAGACGAATACATTATCGAGAAGCTGAAGGAAGTAAAGACACCCGTGTATCTCGTCATCAACAAGATCGACAAAGTGCATCCAGAAGAGCTGCTGCCGTTCATTGATCGATACAAAGAGCTGTATCCATTTGAAGAGATTGTTCCCGTTTCTGCTTTGCAGGGGAATAACGTACAGCGGCTCATGGAGCAGTTAATGTCCAAGCTTCCGGAAGGTCCGCAGTATTATCCGGAGGATCAAATTACTGACCACCCTGAGCGATTCGTCGTGTCGGAGCTTATTCGGGAGAAAATTCTGCATTTAACCCGTGAAGAAGTGCCGCATTCGATTGCTGTTGTCATAGAACAGATGAAACCGCGTGAAGAGAACGAGCATTTGATTGATATTTATGCTACAATTTATACAGAACGACCTACACAAAAAGGAATTCTTGTCGGTAAGCAAGGGTCAATGATGAAAGAGATTGGCATGCGTGCCAGAGAAGATATTGAGCGCCTGCTGGGTACCAAAGTGTATCTTAATCTGTGGATCAAAGTGAAGAAAGACTGGCGTAATCAGGAGAACTTATTTAAGAATTTAGGTTTTCAGGATAATGAAGAGTAGCCGCGGGGCTGGTAAAACTTCCAACGGATAACATGTGCTGCGCCGGGTCAAGATACAAGTAAGGTTTTGTCACTCATGCTTTATCTTTTCCGAAAGGATGGATACGAATGATTAAGGACTTTTTCTGGCAATATTTTGCTCAGACCGGTAGTATCGATGCCTATTTATTGTATACGGAAGATGAAGACGCGTTAGTATTTCCAGATGAGAGCATAGATTATAAAATCGGCAGTACAGTAGATGAACATACACATATGAAGTAGACGACACGAGAAGTGCCGGTAGAGGAGAATGCATGGATGATTGGGAAAGCGGAAGGGATTGTAGTTCGCACGACTGATTATGGAGAGGCGAACAAAATTTTGACCGTATATACACGCGAAGCAGGAAAAATCAGTATCATGGCCCGGGGCGCGAAAAAATCAAAAAGTCGTTTTACAGCCGTATCGCAATTATTTACGTACGGCTATTTTCTTTACCAGATCAGCTCAGGTATGGGATCGCTGACGCAGGGGGATTTGATAAACTCATTTCGCACCGTGCGCGAGGATTTGACAAGAACGGCATATGCTGTATACATGGCAGAGTTGCTTGACCGTTTGACGGAAGATAAGGAACCGAATGCCTATTTATTTGAGATGATGCTTCATGCACTGAAATGGATGGAAGAAGGAAAAGACCCGGAGATTATTGCCCGCTTATTTGAAATGAAAATGCTGTATGTAGCTGGCTGTCGTCCGCAATTTGGCGGGTGTGTAAGCTGTGGTGCGATGGATGTTCCGTACTTTGTAAGCATTTATGAAGGGGGGTTTCTTTGCCAGTCCTGCCAGCGCAATGATGCATCCCTTATTGCGGTAAGCCCTGGTACGGTGAAGATCCTCCGCTTACTGCAGCATATTACCATGCAGCAGCTTGGCAATGTGAACGTCAAGGCGGAGACCAAGCAGCAGCTGCGTCGGGTGCTGTATGCGTTTCTTGATGATTGTACAGGTTTGCATTTAAAGTCTCGTCGCTTTCTTGATCAGATTGAACAGATGGGATTGGGACCAACCTCAGGGCTATAGTACAATGAGAGTTGACAATCGTGGAAAGAATCGTTTATAGTATCTACAAAATCCAATGAACCAAATAGGCGCAACGAAGGAGAAGAGTAGTCAGATAGCATGCCTGTAAGCGAGCCGGGGATGGTGGAAGCCCGGTGGCACACGCTGGCGAATGGCGCTCCCGAGCGTATTGTATGTAAGAGTGGATCGGTTTATGCCGGTGCTGTGCGCTTTGCAGCGTGATAGTGCAGCATACACTGTTCAAATAGGGTGGAACCGCGGGAGAAGCTCCCGTCCCTATGTCGTATGAGGATCATTCATACCACATAGAGACGGGGGCTTTTTGTTTTTCCGTCCGGAATGAAAAAAATAGGGAAAAGAGGTACGATCATGAATTTCCAGAACATTATTTTGTCACTGCAAAATTTCTGGGCCAAGCAAAACTGTCTTATCGTGCAGCCATACGATGTAGAAAAAGGTGCTGGTACGATGAATCCGATGACATTTTTGCGCTCGATTGGTCCTGAGCCGTGGAATGTCGCATATGTAGAGCCGTCCCGCCGTCCCGCTGACGGACGCTATGGTGAGAATCCGAACCGTCTGTATCAGCATCACCAATTCCAGGTGATTATGAAGCCGTCTCCGGATAATATTCAGGAGCTGTATCTTGATAGTCTGCGTGAGCTTGGCATCGATCCGCTCGCCCATGATATCCGCTTTGTCGAAGATAACTGGGAATCACCGACGCTTGGTGCGTGGGGTCTTGGCTGGGAAGTATGGCTTGATGGTATGGAAGTGACCCAATTTACGTATTTCCAACAAGTGGGCGGCATTGATTGCAGCCCGGTTGCCGTAGAGATTACGTACGGCTTGGAGCGTCTGGCTTCTTATATTCAGGACAAAGAAAATGTCTTCGATCTAGAATGGGTAAACGGTTTTACGTACGGTGATGTATTCAAGCAAGCTGAGTATGAGCATTCCAAATACACATTTGAAGTATCGGATGCAAAAATGCTGTTTGACCTGTTCTCTACGTATGAAACAGAAGCGAAACGCTGCATGGAGCAGAAGCTTGTATTTCCCGCCTATGATTATGTGCTTAAGTGCTCTCACACGTTCAATTTGCTAGATGCCCGAGGTGCTATCAGCGTGACGGAACGTACGGGATATATTGGTCGGGTACGCAACCTCGCGCGTGAAGTGGCGCACACATACTATCAGGTTCGGGAAGAGCTTGGCTTCCCGATGTTGAAGAAGGAGGTCTAAGCCATGAGCAGAACGCTATTCTTAGAAATCGGAACAGAAGAGATGCCGGCTCGCTTCGTTGTAGGAGCTTGCGAACAACTGCAGGAAAAAGTGGAGAAGTGGTTGGACACCAACCGCATCTCCTATGGCGAAGTGATGAGCTATGAGACGCCGCGTCGTTTTGCTGTCATGATCAAAGAAGTGAAAGAACAACAGGCAGATATTAATGAAGAATTGCGCGGTCCCGCTAAAAAAATTGCCGTGGATGAGAGCGGAGCATGGACAAAAGCTGCGCTTGGCTTCGCACGCGGTAAGGGGCTTGCACCGGAAGATCTATATTTGAAGGAAGCGGGTGGTGTCGAGTATGTATTCGCCCGCAAGCATCAGGCCGGACAGCCGACCGCTGATCTTCTGCCGCAGCTGACAGATCTTATTACCGGTCTCTCTTTCCCGAAAAATATGCGGTGGGGTGCACATGAGCTGCGCTTTGTTCGTCCGATTCGCTGGATGGTCGCTCTGTTTGGTAGCGAGATTATCCCGCTTGAGATTGCAGGTGTTCAGGCGGGAAGAGAGACGCAGGGTCACCGCTTCCTTGGACAATCCGCACAGATCGAGAAGCCGGAAGAGTATGTATCTGCTCTTGCAGAGCAGTATGTGCTCGCAGACCCGGCAGAGCGTAAGCAGCGTATTATTGCTCAGATCAAAGAGTTGGAAGCGGCCAACGGCTGGTCAGTTCCGATTGATGAAGGATTGTTAGATGAAGTTGTTCATCTTGTTGAATATCCGACGGCGCTATTTGGCAGCTTTGAAGAAGAATACTTAGAAATTCCGCAGGAGGTTCTCGTTACATCCATGCGCGAGCATCAGCGTTATTTCCCGGTACAGAATGAGGAAGGGGAACTGCTCCCGCATTTTGTTACCGTACGTAACGGAAACGATCGGGATATTGAGATAGTAGCGCGCGGGAATGAAAAGGTTCTTCGAGCTCGTCTATCCGATGCGCGTTTCTTTTATCAGGAAGACCAAAAGATGCAAATTACAGATGCGCTGGCGCGTCTTGAAAATGTTGTATTCCATGAAGAACTCGGTACAATCGGGGATAAAATTCGCCGCATTCAGCAAGTCGCGGCGGCTATCAGCAAATCCGTTCAACTTTCCGCAGAGGAGATGAATAAACTTGCTCGTGCGGCTGCCATCAGTAAGTTTGACCTTGTAAGCCAAATGGTATATGAATTCCCAGAATTGCAAGGGATTATGGGCGAGCGCTATGCCCGTCTGGCAGGTGAAGACGAAACGGTTGCCCAGGCGATTTTTGAGCATTACTTGCCGCGCTTTGCCGGAGATGTCCTCCCTACAACAAATGAAGGAGCGGTACTTAGTATCGCCGATAAGCTTGATACGATTGTTGGCTGCTTTGCTATCGGCATCATTCCGACCGGATCACAGGACCCGTATGCATTGCGCCGTCAAGCTTCTGGTATCGTACAGATTTTACTTGATAAAAAGCTCTCGATCTCATTGGATGAACTATTCGATGCTGCTCTTATCATTCTAGATAGCAAGTCGCTCTTAAAGCGCAGCAAGGACGAGATCAAAAGAGACCTGCGTGAATTCTTCACGCTGCGCCTGAAAAATATGCTTCAAGAGCAACACGTACGTTACGATGTAATTGATGCGGTACTAAGTGCCGATGCGTCACACGTCAAGGAAGTTGTCGATCGTGCTCATGCACTCATGCATGCTGTAGCAGATGAATCGTTCAAGAGCATTGTTGAATCATTCAATCGGGTAAATAACCTTGGGCAGAAAGCAGCAAGCACAGAGGTGGATGAGAGTGCCTTTGAGACGGAGGCGGAGCGTACTCTGTGGAATGCATTCACACAAGTGAAGCAGGATGCGGCTGCATTGCTTGAAGAGAAGGCATTTGATAAGGCGCTTTCCCGGATGGCAGAACTTAAGCCCGCGATTGACACATTTTTTGATCATGTTATGGTTATGGTAGAAGATGAGAAGGTTAAGAGAAACCGCCTGGCAATGCTTGCCTCGATCGCTGCGTTTGTCTATCAAGTAGCCGATTTCAGTAAGATCGTATTTGCCTAAGCTTTTCTAGCACATGATAAGGGAAGGACCTGCTATATGCTCCCGTTTACAATGGTATGACGGGACGGCAGGTCCTTTTGTTTTTAATTTTTTCTTGTACAAAATGATTTGCAGGAGATGCTTTTGGTTTTATAGTATATACTATATGTAAAGAAATACATGATTTAGTATGTCATATAATGCTCCAATACAGGAGGTGAACAGTCATAGAACTCACGAAGCGCCAAGAATATATAGTTGAGATTGTCAAGAGTGAAGGGCCGATTACAGGGGAGCAAATCGCAGAGCGTCTCTCGCTTACGCGTGCGACACTGCGTCCTGACTTAGCCATTCTTACTATGGCTGGATTTTTGGATGCCAGACCCAGAGTAGGATATTTCTATACGGGAAAAGACAGCAATCAGTTGATTAAAGAGGAAGTCAGTCGTAAAATTGTGAAAGACTACAAAGCCCCTCCTATCATTATCAAAGAATCGAATTCTGTATATGATGCCATCTGTACATTGTTTCTCGAAGATGTAGGCACATTGTTTGTCGTCAACGGCAAAGGACAGCTTGCGGGTGTCGTATCACGCAAAGACCTGCTGCGGGCTGCGCTCGGCAAGCAGAACCTTGAGGATATGCCGGTCAGCATCATTATGACCCGGATGCCGAATATCATTACATGCATGCCGGATGATACGCTTCTTGATGCGGCCAAAAAGCTAATTGACTATCAGATCGATTCTCTGCCTGTGGTACGTCAGATGGCTGAGGGAGGGAAGACCGCATACGAAGTAGTAGGGCGCGTCACGAAGACGACGATTACCCGCGGATTTGTAGAACTTGGCAACGAAATCCACGTATAGACAAGGAGGAAATATGGTCCCTAATTTTTTGCAAGACGCCACCGTTTATGTCGTTTCTGATTCTGTCGGAGAGACCGCTGAATTTGTAGTAAAAGCCGCATCAAGTCAATTTGCGGGCTGCTCCCTGCAGGTTCGTAAGTTTCCTTACATAGAAGATGAAGGGACGTTGAACGAAATCGTCCGCGCTGCGGCTGAATCCAATGCGATTATTGCCTATACGCTTGTTATTCCTGCATTGAAGGAACATATACAAAAGGCAGCCATTAAGCAAAATGTAACGGCCATCGACATCATGAGTCCTATCGTCGGAGCGCTTCAAGACTATTTAGGTCAGGAGCCAAGCAATAAACCCGGTCTTGTACGTAAGCTTGATGAGGATTACTTCCGTAAAGTAGATGCGATTGAATTCGCAGTCAAATATGATGACGGGCGTGATCCACGCGGCATTCTGCGTGCCGATGTCATTCTGATCGGTGTCTCACGCACATCGAAGACACCGCTGTCGATGTATTTGGCAAATAAGCGGTTTAAGGTAGCGAATGTTCCGCTTGTACCGGAAGTAGCTCCTCCGGAAGAACTCTTCCTTGTGCCAAAAGAGAAGTGTATCGGGCTGATCATTAATGCAGATCAGCTTAACATGATCCGCACCGAACGACTCAAATCCCTAGGTCTTACTGCGGAAGCGAACTATGCAAGCATGGAGCGCATTAAGCATGAATTGGAATACTCGCACAGCATCATCGCTAAAGTCGGCTGTCCTGTTATCGACGTCTCAAACAAAGCGGTCGAAGAAACAGCCAATATTATTATGCAGATGATCAAACGCAATGTGAAAAAATAAATGTAATACATGAGCAAATGGGAACCGCTAATGATCTGAACCTCTTGTAAGCAGGAGCAGCAGCGGTTCCTTTTGTATTTGCGAACGGCTCGTTTTTTCTACGGCTCTTTCGCAGCAAAGAAAGCCAAATAGAGAAAAGAAGCTGCCTTCTCTCTTTCGACAACTTTCGAAATTGACAAACTATAAGACATGTGCAGGAAAAACAGTTTGCCATGTAGAATACTAGCGTCATGGAGAAAAATAAGCTTGAGATATGGGTAGATGCAGATGCCTGCCCCGTAAAAGATAGTATTCTCGAAGAGGCTAGTCGATGCGGGATTTTCGTGAATTATGTCGCATCCTACAATCATCGGCTCTCCTTATCCCATCCGCTGGCTCGCCTTATTACCGTGGATGCCGGCTACCAATCTGCGGATATGTATATCGCTAATCATATACGTGCCGGAGATATCGTCATCACCGATGATTATGGCCTTGCCTGCCTTGCATTGGGAAAAGGATGTGCGGCGTTAGGATCAAGGGGAGATGGGTATACTAGAGACACTATCTCTTTTCTGCTTATGAACCGCCATATCTCACAGCAAGTAGCAAAAGCAGGAGGCAAGCGCAGAGGTCCAAAGCCGCTGGCCAAAGAGAAAATCGATCTTTTTCGACAAAATCTACGAAAACTTTTACGTAAAGAAGAAGGAAATTAAGGGGTCTTGACGAATATTAATAATCCGTTGCCCTTTTATGCAACTAGAAAGGCCGCATAGGAAGTACAGGTGAGGAGTATGGCAGGAAAAATTCCAGAAGAGATCATTGAGCAAATACGCTCAAAGAATGACATTGTTGATGTTGTTGGACAGTATGTTCATCTCAAAAAAACAGGGCGCAATTATTTCGGGCTTTGCCCGTTTCATTCCGAAAAAAGCCCCTCGTTTGCTGTACACCCTGATAAACAGCTCTTTCGTTGCTATGGATGCGGCGAGTCAGGCAATGTTTTTTCTTTCGTGATGAAAACAGAAGGCTTGGAGTTTCCGGAGGCGGTGCACAATCTAGCCCAGCGCGTGGGAATTGATATACCGAGAGAGGAAAGCACCCCCGAGAACGAGAAGGCACGAAAGCGGAAGGAAAGCATGCTGGCTGCACACGATCTGGTAGCTAAATTATATCATCATCTTCTGTTGAATACAGATCATGGAGCCCAGGCACGCAATTATCTCTTGAATCGGCAGATGCAACTTGCTACAATTGAAGAGTTTGGTTTAGGATACAGCCCGGATAAGTGGGATTTCATCGTTCAGTTTCTTGAGAAGAGAGGATTTTCCCTATCATTGATGGAGGAAGCGGGCCTCTTAAGTCAAAAAGATAGAAACAGTCGAGTGTTTGACCGGTTTCGTGGACGGGTGATGTTTCCCATCCACAATTCGCAAGGGCAAGTGGTTGCGTTTGGCGCTCGTACACTAGGAGAAGACCAACCTAAATATTTAAACAGCCCGGAAACGCCGTTGTTTAACAAAAGCCAACTGCTATTTAATCTGCATCGCGCACGCTCTATGATCCGACGACAGCAGGAGGCCGTATTGTTTGAAGGGTATGTCGATGTGATCTCTGCCTGGCAGGCAGGGGTGCATAATGGGATCGCTTCGCTTGGTACGTCGCTTACCGAACAGCAGGCACGTATCATTCGACGCAATACAGACACCGTAATTTTATGCTATGACTCAGATAATGCGGGAATTGAAGCTGCTTTTAAGGGGGCGGATCTGCTGGTTTCAGCAGGCTGTACAGTAAAAGTGGCACAGATGCCGCAGGGGATGGACCCGGACGATTACATCCGGCAATATGGCGGAGATAAGTTTAAGCAGGATATTCTATTGAATGCAGCTTCGCTCACGGCCTATCGACTCCAGGTGATTCGTTCCCACCACACACTGCATGATGAGACGGGTCGGATGAAGTTTATTCATGAAGCGCTTGAAGAAATCTCTCGTCTGCCGAGTGCGGTGGAGCGTGATCATTATATCCGCCAGATTGCTGAGGAGTTTCATCTCTCTCTTGATGCGATGAAGCTAGAGCAGAAGAAGATTTTTAAACAGCAAAAAAAGGCAGGAAATAGGGATAATCGTGGAGACGGATGGAATAATAGTATAGATAGTAGCAGATCTGTCGCCGAAAAACCAATGCTGCCCGCCTACATCAAATCCGAGCAGTATTTGCTTACGTTAATGATGCATGATGCGGAGATTGCGGAGCAGGTGCAGGCAAAGGTAGGAGCTGATTTCGCAGTGGAAGATCATGCGGTATTAGCTGCTCATATCTACCGATATTATTTGGAAGGATATACCCCGGATCCCGCACGGTTTATCTCCTTTCTGCAGGACGAAAAGCAACTGGTTGAGAAAGCGTCCGAACTTGCGATGACGGACGTACAGGCCCATCTTTTTTCGCCGCGTACGGTAAATGATTATATTGAACAGGTTGTGCGGAATGCCAAAAAGGTGCAGGTCGAGACATTGGAAAAAGAGCGACGGATGCACGAACGAGCGGGTAATAAAGTGGAAGCGGCTCGAATTAGCCTTGAGCTGATTCCCTTAAAAAGATTTTTAGAAAACAAGTGAAGTGAAGAGTGCCGGAAGGAGGGAACACCATGACCAAGAAAACAGAAAGCAAGCCTGATATGGAATTGACCCTTGATCAAGTCAAAGACCAATTGGTGGAGCAAGGGAAAAAACGCGGGGTGCTTACGTACAAAGAGATCATGGAACGCCTCTCTACCTTTGATCAAGACTCGGATCAGATCGACGAATATTTCGAATATCTGAACGATCAAGGAATTGAGGTTATCAACGAAACAGAAGAGGGAGGTCATGATGAAATAGCACCGCAGCAATCGGATGGAGATGATTCGGATGATTACAGCTTCGATGACTTATCTGTTCCGCCCGGAGTAAAAATCAATGACCCCGTTCGTATGTATTTAAAAGAGATTGGCCGTGTACCGCTTCTGTCTGCAGAAGAGGAAATCGAACTTGCCGAGCGGATTGAACAGGGAGATGAAGAGGCAAAACGCCGTCTTGCCGAAGCGAACCTCCGTCTAGTGGTCAGCATTGCCAAACGCTATGTTGGACGCGGCATGTTGTTCCTTGATCTGATTCAGGAAGGGAACATGGGGCTAATCAAAGCCGTTGAGAAATTCGATTATCGCAAAGGCTTTAAGTTCAGTACGTATGCAACGTGGTGGATTCGCCAGGCGATTACGCGTGCGATTGCCGACCAAGCACGTACGATTCGGATTCCGGTGCATATGGTTGAGACGATTAATAAACTCATCCGCGTATCCCGTCAATTGCTTCAAGAACTGGGCCGTGAACCTTCCCCTGAGGAAATTGCAGAAAAGATGGATCTCACGCCAGAAAAGGTTCGCGAAATTATGAAAATTGCACAGGAACCTGTTTCATTAGAGACGCCGATTGGCGAAGAAGATGATTCGCATCTAGGCGATTTTATTGAAGACCAGGATGCATTGGCTCCATCGGATGCAGCAGCTTATGAGCTGTTGAAAGAACAGCTTGAAGATGTGCTCGATACGCTGACGGAGCGGGAAGAGAACGTATTGCGTCTTCGTTTTGGACTTGATGATGGTAGAACCCGTACGCTTGAAGAAGTGGGCAAAGTCTTCGGCGTTACGAGAGAGCGTATTCGCCAAATTGAAGCCAAGGCATTGCGCAAGCTTCGCCACCCAAGCCGCAGCAAACGACTCAAAGACTTCCTAGAATAGCATCGTATGATCGATTGTAGACAGCCTGCGTTGCATTGATTGCGTAGGCTTTTTCTTTTTTCTTTGCATGCACTCATACAGGAGGTAAGGCTGATGAAAGAGCAGAGAAAGAAAATAATTACGAATGAAATCGAATATTGGCGCCGAAGCAATCTTCTTCCTAGTCATTATTGCGACTTCCTTCTGAATCTGTATACCGAAGGTGAGGCCGCTAACAACAAAGAGGGAAAAGATACCCGTAACGAGACGGGAGCTGCAAATGAAGCGCTTCCTCCATTCTCCATTCCACAATTCGAGTGGAAATGGGGCGGGATTGCAGTATTTATGATTGTCATGCTTTATCTTGCTTTTCATTTTACCGATTTTACTTTAACAATGCAAATGACCCTGATTGGATTTTTGACGCTTTTGTTCTATATATTGGGTTTTATCAAGAGAAAATCAAATCTCTCTAGCCATTTATTTCTCGGTCTTGCTTCTATGCTGCTTGTATTAGGCGGTGTCTATGGGATGGAACTCTATGGCTATACCGGCTCCGCAGTTATCATATATCTTGCCTGCGCCTGTTTGATCTGGTATGTAACCGGTATTTGGGCCAAAAAGCGATATTTATCGTTTTGTGCGCTGCTTAGCTTACAAGGAATCTACGGATGGATTACATATCATAAGTCGTATGAGCACTTTTCTTGGTGGCAGATGGAGGCTTACTGGCTTCCCATAGCGATTGTGCTCATTGTTCTTGGGCTGGTGTGGAAGCGTCGCCAGCAGCAAACCTCGGCGACATTATTCTTCTGCGGTATTGTTGCGTTGTTTGGGGGCGAGCTGGCAGGGTTGTTTATTCCGGAAGCTGATCAAGATTGGCTTTTGTATCTGTTATATCTTAAGATTTTTACTGCCTCCTTTTTGTTGCTTTCCCTTAAGAATTTTTGGTGGGTATGGTTTAGTGCACAAAGGCCGCTTCGGTAACCGATTTCTTCTTGAAATCGGTTTCTTTTTTTATTTGAGTAGGAGGAAATCTTGGGAAAATGTAGAATAAAGTAAAAGTAAATAATTCTGAAAAGTTAAATCAGTAAGAATTGTAACCGCTTTATTAATCAAACTATCGAAACTGAGCTAGCGCTCAATCATAATGTAGGAAGGGTTGGGAACGTATGGATTTCACACTCACCGAAGAGCAGCAAATGATTAAGAATGTTATTCGTGATTTTGCGGAAGGTGAAGTAGCACCCGGTGCAAATGAGCGAGATAAAACAGGGGAATTCCCGCTAGAGGTCTTTCAAAAGATGGCCAAACTAGATTTGATGGGGCTTCCGTTTCCTGAAGAATATGGCGGGGGCGGAGCAGATACGATCAGCTTCGCTATTGTTGTAGAAGAATTGAGCCGTGTATGCGCTTCTACCGGCATCACATATTCCGCACACGTATCCCTAGGAGGTGCTCCGATCAATATGTTCGGTACACCCGAGCAGAAGAAAAAATATTTAACTCCTATTGCGCGTGGAGAATACTTCGGTGCATTCGGATTAACTGAACCGAATGCTGGATCTGATGCAGGCGGTACGCGTACACTTGCTATCAAGGATGGAAATGAATGGGTCATTAACGGTTCCAAGTGCTATATTACGAATGCAAGCTACGCGAAAGCGCTTGCGTTGACAGCCGTTACGGATAAGAGCAAAGGGACGAGCGGCATTACTGCATTCATTGTTCCTACGGATGCGGCTGGTTTTTCCGTTGTAGCCGATTATGAGAAAATGGGTCTGCATGCCTCCAACACGACACAGCTCTTTATGGAGGATGTACGCGTGCCGCATGAGAATATTCTAGGCACGGAAGGAAACGGTTTTAAGCAGTTCCTAGCCACGCTAGACGGCGGTCGTATTGGCATCGGAGCGATGGCAGTGGGCATCGCACAAGGCGCCTACGAAAAAGCGCTCGCCTATGCTAATGAGCGCACACAGTTTGGTAAGACGCTGTCCAAATTTCAGGCGATTCAATTCAAACTCGCTGATATGGCGATGAATATTGAGCTTGCCCGTACAATGATATATAAAGCAGCATGGCTGAAGGATCAGGGACGTAAATTTTCCAAAGAAGCAGCTATGGGTAAATTGTTCGCTTCTGAGATCTGCATGCGCGTCTGCGATCAAGCTATTCAGATCCATGGAGGAAATGGCTACATGAAGGAATATCAGGTAGAGCGCTTCTTCCGTGATGCCAAGCTGCTTGAGATTGGTGAAGGAACATCTGAAGTGTTGCGTATGGTTATTTCGCGTGAGATTGGGTGCAAATAAATAGGCAGCTTGAAGGCGGAGGATGAAGCGGCCAAGGGGATGTAACCGCTTTTTCTGACCGTCGCTGCCTTTACAATCTTATTGAAAATCAATTGTACATATAAGGGAGGAATCAGAGTGAGTGAACCGGCATCAATTACGATTGGGGAACTGATAGATCAGACAACAGCCAAATTCCCGAATAAGGATGCGGTGGTCTATCCGGAGCTAGGGCTTAGGTATACGTTTTCTGAGTTTCAGGCGCTTTGTAACCGTGCTGCCAAAGGATTGATTTCCTTAGGGATTAAGCCGGGTGAAAACATTGCCATCTGGGCGACGAATGTGCCGGAGTGGGTTACGACCCAATTCGCATCCGCGAAAATGGGCGCTGTGCTCGTTACTGTTAACACTAGTTATCGGGTTCACGAACTCGAATATCTATTGCGGCAGTCTGATTCGACGACATTATTGCTGATTGATGATTTTCGTGGTGCGAGCTATACAGATATGCTGTATGAGATTTGTCCGGAGCTCTATGAATGTGAGCCAGGCCAGCTGCAATCCAAGCGGCTTCCACGCTTGAAGAATGTCATTCTTATTGGCGCTAAGCGCAAGCCGGGCATGTTTATGTGGGATGATATACTTGCTCGTTCATCAGATGTATCCGATGAAGAACTGATGCGTGTGCAGAACAGTCTCGACCCTGATGATGTGATCAATATGCAGTACACGTCCGGGACGACCGGATTTCCTAAAGGTGTGATGCTCTCACACAAGAACATTGTCAACAATGCGATCAACGTGGCGGCTTGCCAGAACATTACGGAGAAAGACAGCATCTGCATACCCGTTCCTTTCTTCCACTGCTTCGGCTGCGTCATGGGTACGCTGGCTAGCGCAGCAACCGGTGCGACGATGGTGCCAATCATTTCGTTTGACCCAATTAAGGTGCTACGTGCCGTACAGGATGAAAAATGTACAGCCTTATATGGGGTTCCTACGATGTTTATCGCTGAATTAAATCATCCTGAGTTCGATAACATTGATTTATCTTCGTTACGTACAGGGATTATGGCGGGTTCGCCGTGTCCGATTGAGGTGATGAAGAAAGTTGTGGATGTAATGGGCGCAAGCGAGATTACCATTGCATACGGACAGACAGAATCTTCTCCGGTGATTACACAGACGCGTCCGAATGATACGATTGAGCAGCGTGTATCCAGTGTAGGACGGGTGCTGCCGCATGTAGAAGCCAAAATCGTTGATCCGGCCAGTGGTGAAGAGCTGCCTATAGGTGAGCAGGGCGAGCTGTGCACGCGTGGTGTCCATGTTATGAAGGGATACTATAATATGCCGGAGCATACGGCAAAAGCGATTGACAATGAAGGCTGGCTGCATACGGGAGACTTAGCTACGATGGACGAGAACGGATACTATAAGATTACAGGCCGATTAAAGGATATGATTATTCGCGGCGGAGAAAATGTATACCCGCGTGAGATTGAAGAATTCCTCTATCAGCATCCAAAAGTGCTCGATGTCCAGGTGGTGGGTGTACCGGATGAGGTGTATGGGGAACAGGTGCTTGCCTGCATCAAAATAAAGGAAGGCGAGACGCTCACGGTAGAAGAAGTAAAAGAATTTTGTTCCGGAAAGATCGCTCGGTACAAAATTCCTCACTATGTACAAATTGTAGACGAATATCCAATGACCGCTTCCGGCAAAATCCAGAAGTTCCGCCTGCGGGAGGACGCGATGAAGGAATTCGGTTTACAGGCTAAATAACTAAGGACAATGCATGGTGCTTGCAGTGTCATCAAAAGAAGAGGCGATCCGCAGATGAGGATCGTCTCTTCTTTAATTTTTGCCTACTACGTTGTTAAATTTTCTATGAGAATGGTAATCTAGTAGGGATAGCATAAATGAGGAGCGAAATGAATACATGATTGAACTTTCACAGCGGTTACGAATAATTGGGGATATGGTTAAGCCGGGAAGCCGTGTTGCTGACATCGGTTCTGACCATGCATACCTTCCTACATATTTAATTCAAAAAGGGATTGCTTCTGCTTGTATTGCAGGCGAAGTAAACAAAGGTCCATGGCAGTCCGCTACACGCCAGGTACAATCAGCAGGGCTTTTGGCTCGTATTGATGTCCGGCTAGGGGATGGCCTTGCGGTTCTCGGAAAGGGAGAAGCGGATACAGTCTGCATCGCGGGAATGGGTGGAAGTCTCATTGCTTCTATTTTAGAGCGTGGATCGGAAGTGCTTGAGGGCGTGACACAGCTTCTGCTGCAGCCTAATGTAGCAGCACCCCTTGTCCGGCGTTGGCTGCTTGCCAATGGTTGGCAGCTTAATGAGGAGAAGATCATAGAAGAAGATGGGATTATCTACGAGATCCTAGAAGCCATACCCGGAAGTCCGGAGCTTCCATATGAAGATGGAGGACTTTCAAAAGAGGAATTGCTTGAAATCGGTCCGTATTTATGGCGGGAGAAATCCCCTATACTCATAAAGAAATGGGAGCAGGAGAGAGAGAAGCTGCGTGCAGTACAAGCACAATTGGCACATGCGAAGCAGCCGGGTGCAGAGCAGAAAAAGCAGGAAGTAAGCGAAAAACTTACATGGATGGAGGGAATTATAGCATGTATGCAAATGGACAAAGAATAATTCAGTACTTCGAACAGTTTGCCCCGAAGCATTTGGCGATGGAGGGAGACAAAATTGGTCTTCAGGTAGGTACATTAAATAAAGAAGTGAAGAAGGTTATGATCGCGCTAGATATACTTGAAGAAGTCGTGGATGAAGCGATTGCTGAGGAAGTAGACTTGATCATTGCGCATCATGCGGTCATTTTCCGTCCGCTGAAGAACCTGCGTACGGATATGCCTGCCGGCCGCTTATACGAGAAACTGATTAAGCACGATGTCGCTGTCTATATCGCCCATACCAATCTCGATGTTGCTGAGGGTGGCATTAACGATCTTATGGCTGAAGCGCTTGCGCTGAAGGAAGTGGAAATCCTAGAGCAATGGCATGAACAAAAGCTGAAGAAGATCGTTGTATATGTGCCGGTCTCCCACGTAGAAGCTGTACGTGAGGCAATGTCGCAGGCTGGTGCCGGTTCGATCGGCAATTATAGCCATTGTACGTTTGGTGTACAAGGAACAGGTACCTTTATGCCGGAAGAGGGAACGAATCCTTTTATTGGAGAAAAAGGAACGCTTGAGAAGGTGGAGGAAGTGCGGCTTGAGAGCATCGTACCACAAGAACTTCAGTCTCGTGTGCTCAAGGCGATTCATAAAGCACACCCGTATGAAGAGGTCGCATATGACATATATCCGGTAGAGCAGGCGGGTACCACCTGGGGCATCGGCCGGATCGGCAAACTGTCAGAGCCGGTATCGCTGCGCGCCTTTGCTGAACAGGTGAAACAGGCTTTTGATGTAAATGGAGCTCGTGTGGTTGGTGATCTGGATCGGCAAGTACAGAAGGTGGCGGTGCTTGGCGGAGATGGCAACAGTTTTGTCTCGAAAGCGATGTTCCGTGGTGCTGACGTACTGGTAACGGGGGATATTTATTATCATACAGCCCATGACGCGATGGCGGGGGGGCTATCGATTGTTGATCCTGGGCATAACATTGAGAAAATCATGAAAACAGGCGTGAAAAATATACTAGATAAACGTCTGCAAGAAGATAAGCTAGAGACGGAGATTGTTGTATCTATAGTGAATACAGACCCGTTTACCTTTCTATAAATAAGGTATAGGTTATAGGAAACCGATGGAGAGAATTTGATTCTGCGGGAGAGAGAACATGATGATGGAAGCAAGAAAGCTGCTCGAATGGCACCAGGCCAAGGAAAAGGGCAGGGTGGTGCAGAAGGAACTTGATGAATGGAAAGCAAAAGAAGAGGGGCTTACGACAAGACGACAGGAAGCGGAAGCCAAAATCAGACAGATCGGCAAGCCAGCGTCTGATGATATTGATGCTCAGATTGCACTAAAGCTTGCGGAGCAGGAGCTATGGCTCGTTGATAAGGATGCGGAGCGATTCATGGAGGAGCGATTCGAGAAGGAGTTTGCGCTGCGGGAGAAAAAGCGTGAATGGGATGAGAAAGTTGCCAGTAAAGAAGCCGAGCTTAGTAAGGAAGCGCTTGCGCTGTATCATGACATTCAAGAGAATATGAAAAATCCGGTAGTAGAAGTAAAGCGTCGTTCCTGTATGGGCTGCTTTTTACCACTGTCTGTTGCAAAAATGGAGGAGTGGCATAAAGGTAAATCGTTTGTCTTATGCGATGAATGCGGACGTATTCTTGTTTAGCATTCGATAATGAGACGAAAATCGGAATTGTGTACAAAAAGGCTGACATCTTTTGTGAGCATGGTATAATACCGATAAAGCTATGTTTGCAAGCATAGTGCGAATAGTGAAAAAGACCAACCGTAAGGGGAAAAGAGGATTTACTTTGTTATCAAGCCATTTAGATCACCGTTTGGAGAAGAAATTCAAGGAGCTATACGAGATTCATTTAGAGCGGTCTCGCAAGGTTGATTGGAGCTATCACGAATTTTTGCCATGGGATAAAGGCCAAGATTTCCGGCGCGTACCGTATGAGCCCGGTCAGGGTAATTTACCGGATAGTTTGCGTCTGGCCGTAGAGACAGCGTTGCTAACGGAAGTAAATCTCCCATGGTTTACGAGCTATCTGAATGAAACATTTAAAGGGTCATTCTCAGTCATGCATGATTTTATTCATACGTGGACAGCGGAAGAGGACCAGCATTCAAGCTTGCTGGAGACATATCTGCTGCTGACGCGTAATGTTGATCCGAGCCGCCTGCATGAGTTGCGCAAACAGACGGTAGAAGAAGGCTGGGTCGGCGACTTTACCACGCCGTTAGAGACGCTTGCTTATACTACGTTGCAGGAGTTGGCAACGATGGTATTTTATAATAATGTCGCTCGTGTAGCAAAGGATCAAGACCCTGATCTTGCAACGCTGCTGCGCCGTCTTGCTAAAGATGAAATTCTGCATTATGCTTTTTATCGGGACGCGGTAAAAGCGCATTTAGAAGTAGATGAGAATTATATTTATCATATCGCCGCCGTTATGATTAACTTTACGATGCCGGGTGCCGTCATGCCAGATTATGACGAGCGTATGAGCGTCATTGCCCGTGAAGCATCCTATGGCCCGGTAGAATATTTCGATCAAGTATTTGAAGTGCTTATAGATTACTGGTGCATTCCGCAGATACGTCCAAGCATGCCGGAGGCTGAGGAAGCCAGACAGCGTGTGCTGAAGCACTATGAACGACTGAAAAGAGTCTGCAGCCGCCTGCGTGCGATTAAAGCGCGCAGCTAGCTTGTAGATCACGTGCAGCAAAGACCTGAGCCCGGATGATAATCCGGGCTATTTTTTTGAAAGCGGGAGAAGAAATGATGAATTTGGAATTCTATGGGCTGGTAAAAAATTTACGCGAATACCGATTGGATCGCAATATCACGCTGAAGGAGATCGAACAAGCAACAGGAATCACCCAGCAGCGGATGAAGCGGGTGGAGCAGGGGACAAGTCCGATTACTGTAGAAGAAGTAGAGGTGTTGCTTGCCTTCTATGATGCAGATATTAATGACATCATTGCCCACAATGATTTAAAGGCACCCAAAGAAGGACAGCAAAAAGCAATGCAGGTCATGCTGTGGACAGCGCTTCTTGTGGTACTTGGCTATGGTGGATATCAAGGCTATGCGATGCTAAAGGAGAAGGCACCTGCCCAGGCAAGCCGCGATGCAACGGTTGCCGAGATTATGAAGCAGCAGCCAACAGGAGGCGATGAGAAGGTAAGTGATCTGCTGACTGAGTCTAAGACTGCTCCACCATCTGCACAAGCACCTGCATCATCTGCTGAACAGAAAAAACAGGCGGTATCATCTACCTTCCGCCTTGTGGTATATGGTGACCGTCCGTATCATACCGGTGGGATCAAAAAACTTGCCCCTGCGGATTTTCACCTGTTTCCTGTATCTCATTTTGTTGTTGGGCAAGGCATCCCAGAGTGGATCAGCGAAGCGGCCAAACAGGGACCGACAGCGATTGATGTGGCAAATGTTGATATTTTGCGGACGCAAAGCCGCAGCAGTATTCAACAAGAGATTGAAGCCCTGCAAAAGAAGCAGATCAAAGTAATGGGCTATGGCTCCGCTGATACAGTATTCCGTCCTCAGATATTTGAGAAGAACGGCATAAAATATGGGGTAATGACATATACGCGAGTAGTTCCTGCTGTGGAATGGAAGGCGGAAGGCAAGCAGATCGGTGTGGCCGATGCATATGGAAAACACATCTTTGAAGATATTCAGCGGGCGAAAAAAGAAGTCGATGTGCTGGTATTGACCATGTATTGGGGAGGGGAAGGGCAGACAGTACCTGAAAAATATCAACGGGATTTTGCTCATGACCTATTGGATGCCGGAGCGGATATGCTTATCGGGCATCGGAATCCGATCCTGCAATCGCATGAAATATATAAAGGGAAATACATTTTTTATAATATTGGCTCAGCTCAAGTGGACATTCAATACGATCAGAAAAGTATTAAAGAGGTTGCGCTTATCCAGGGCAGTGATCGGCGCGTGCTTTCCCCTACGAAGAAGTAAAATAAAAGGTGATAGGCAAAATGTTTTGTTGCCTTCCCATTCGCTTATATGTATAATTATCAACATAAATTAATAAATATACTCAAAGGGGAAGCAGAAAATGACAGGATGGAAAAAGGCAGGGATTTTGTTTCTTATTATTGTAATGGGATTGATGACAGCCGCTTGCGGCGCCAATGAAGAGAAGGCAGTGAAAGGTGATGCGAATGCAGACAAGAAAATTGTGGCTGTAACGCATGCGCAGTTCCCGCCGTTTGAATATATGAGTGCACAGGGCAAACCGGAAGGCTTCGATATCGATATTATTAATGCGATCGGCAAAGAGCTTGGCTGGAAGGTGGAAGTGCAGGATACAGGGTTTGATGGTGCGCTTGAGCAGGTGAAGAACGGTAAGGCCCAGGTAGCCATCGCAGCCATTACGATTACAGAGAAGCGTAAGCAATCCTATTCGTTCTCTGATCCGTATTTTGAAGCAAAGCAGTTGATCATGGTACCGGAGAATTCACCGGTGAAGACACTGCAGGATATAAAAGGGAAAAAAGTAGCCGTTCAATCCTCTACCACGGGAGCCATTCTGGCGGAAGAAATTCTGGGTAAAGGCAGCAAGGATGTGTATCAGTTCGAAGATCTCCCGTCCGCGATGGATGAGCTGTATAACAAGCGTGTCGATGTAGTGATCGGCGACAATGCGCCGATGCTGGCACAGATGGCGAAAGCATCAAAGCCGGGCTTTAAGACAATTGACGACCCGAACGTACCTAAAGAGTCATATGGTATTCTTATGAATCAAAAGGATAAAGAAATGACCAAGCAAGTCAATGATGCACTGAAGAAGCTGCAAGAAAACGGAACATACGATGAGATTTATAAAAAGTATTTCGCACAAAAATAATTCGGTGCAATTGAGTCCGAATGCTGCATGCCCATTGCTGTTCGCAATGGGCTGTATTTTTTTTTATTCCCACATTTTCTTTATTCCTGTTACAATAGAGGATGTTATAGCAATCTGGCATTCGCCATCTAGCATTGCGTATATCATCGGGCAATGCATTCATACATAATGTTGAAGCGGATTCGACCCGGTAAGGCCGCGGTTTCGTAAAATGGACTGCGATATACAGGCGTTGTTTAGGCAAAGGAGTTTGACGTAGATGAAAAGAAAATTAAAAGTGGGCGCAATCGCATTGTTTGCGTCGTTAACGGTATTAACCGGTTGTAATACGAAAGTGATCGAACATGAGAATCAGGCGCTGAAAACAGAACTAGAAAACGTAAAAAAACAGCTAAGCGAAAGCCGCCAGCAGACGAAGCAGGTTACTGAAGAGAAGGTAAAAGTAGAAAAGGCAATTGAGCCGCTGAAAAGCGCTGAAGCGGATGAGCAGACACTGCCGCACCTCGCATACTTTATGGAGCAGCACTCCCGACTGGCATTCCGCAGTGCATATGAATCAAGTCTTCCGCTGATCAATGGGGAAGGCGGGGCTAAGATAAAGGAGATTGCACTTACACAATTCAGACATGCATTGGCACCGCATGCCACACAGGAATACATTGATGGTGAGGTAAGCCGCTTAGAGGATTCGTGGAAGGGCAAAAACCAGATTGTCTTCCCAGTAGATAAGGTCAAACAGATTACGATGAAACAAAAAGATGAAAAGCGCGCAGTGGTTGAAGCGTTGATTATACGCTCAAGCGGCATGCAGCAATCCAATATGAATCAGCCTCCGGTAAGTGAGGACATGCTTATGACGATTACTGTGGATAAAACCGACATGGGGTGGAAGCTTACGAATACACAAACCGTTGCGGTTTCAAAAACGCAGTCTACTACAACACCACCGACGAGTCCAACAGAAGATACGACAAACAAACCCTCCTGATCCAATCAAGAGGGTTTGTTTTTTTGCGATCTATTAGCTCGAAATTGCAGCACTCTCAAATAAAATGGATGGCGCTCCATATTGACTGTGTCCCCCCGGCATCGAGAAGTCAAAGTCATTCGCCTTTTTTACGATCTGAGCGAATAGGTCGAAGAAGTTATGGGCAATCGTAATTTCTTTGATTGGTGCAGCAATATGCCCATTCTCGATGCGAAAGCCCTGTGCTGCAAGCGAGAAGTCACCGGAGACGGTGTTGGTACCAGAATGAAGACCCTGCACATCTGTAATATAGACGCCGTTATTCATTTCTTTAAATAAGGCATCAAGATCTGTTTCACCGTTTGGAATCTGGAGGCGGTGCGGTGCGATTTGTATCGTGCCTTTGTAGCTTCGAATACCGTGGCCTGTTGGTGCTTGCTTCATCTCTGCTGCGGTGTGCAGGCTGTGAAGATAGCTATTAACCACGCCGTCACGAACTAGATATCGTTTTGCTGTATCCATGCCCTCATCATCGAAGAGGACGCGCTCATGTCCGGACTGCGGATCATCAAATAGGTCAAGGGAACCGAATACCTTCTCACCAAGCTGTCCCTCAAGCCGAGAAGTGCCTTGCAGCACACTTCGCGCCGAGAAGATCGTGCTATAGATTCCGAGCAGCGAGCAGACGACCCGGCGGTCAAGCACGGTGCTATACCGTCCGGTTGGGATCGGTTTACCGCCCAGTTTGCGACGAGCTTTGCTCACTGCCTTGTCAATCAGACTCGCGCGGTCGAGTGAAGCCAAATCGCCAAAATAGTATGCGCTATCAGTCTCAACCTCATCGCCTCGCTTAACGATAACAGACAGGTACGCCATCTGATAGTTGGAGCGGTATGTCTTATTTAATCCGTACGAATTAGTAATGTGCCGCATTCCTTCGCCTATACTTACTTGTGCATTGCTTACATCAGATACTTCTTGCGCTGCCCTTGCTTCTGCTTCAAGGGAGAGGGCAAGCTGAATGCTCTCTTCTTCCGAAAGTACAGGATGCTGATCCTCCCAGCTTCCTTCCTGCTTTTCTGCAAGCAGCGGCTCTTTTTCCTTCATTAGCGATGCATTGTCTTTGACCATATCCAGCAACGCTTCCAATTCACGGGGCTTCCGTCGTTCCGTATAGGCATATCCTGTGCCGTTTAGGTAGGTGCCGCGTACGCCAAGTCCTGAGGTTGAAGTCTTCTTGTACGACTCGATCTTCCCTTCGTAAGCCTGTACGCTGAAGTTTGCAGATTCATTGGTAAGTATCTCAAGCTCTGTGATCCGCTTCTTGCCGGCAAGCTCGAATAATTGCTCCATCATTGGCCGCTTCCTCCAATCGTCAGTTGTGATACACGCAGCGCTGGCTGACCGACATTAACCGGAATCGAGCCGCTGACAGAGCCGCACATGCCTTGACCGGGCAGGAAGTTATCACCCACCATATCGACATCATACATTGTCTGCCGCCCATTGCCGATGAGTGTGGCGCCTTTGACAGGATAGGATAGCTTCCCGTTCTCAATCATATATCCTTCAAGCACGGCGAAATTAAAGTCGCCTGTCGTTGTATTCACACTGCCGCCGCCCATCGTCTTTGCGTAAAGACCATGCTCTGTGCTAGCAATCATATCATCAAGCTTATCTGTTCCCGGTAAAATGTAGGTATTTGTCATGCGGGAGGTCGGCGCAAAGCGATATGACTGCCTGCGGGCTGAACCGGTGGCTTCCATATTCATACGCCGTGCGTTTAACTTATCAATGAGATATCCTTTTAGTACGCCACGCTCAATCAGTACATTCCGTTTGGCGGGCGCTCCTTCATCATCAATGTGAAGCGAGCCCCATTCATTGCGAATGGTACCATCGTCTACTGCCGAGATTTTGTCGCTGACAACTTTTTGTCCTATCTTTCCTGCATAAGGACCTTTGCCTTTGGCGACGGCAGTCGCTTCCATGCCATGTCCGCATGCTTCATGAAAAATTACGCCGCCGAATCCGTTATCAATGACGACAGGCATTTTTCCACCAGGACACGGTTTAGCCTCAAGCATGCGAACGGCCGTATCTGCCGCTGACTCCGCAAGAGCGCGCAAATCAAGTTCATTATAGAACTCAAAACCTTTTTGTGCGCCGGGTGCGATATATCCCCGCTGTTTCTGTCCGTCTTCTGATGCGATGGCTTCAATGAATAGGCGAGTACGAACGCGAGTATCTTCTGCCCATGTGCCTTCAGAATTAGCAATGAGAACTTTTTGCGTCTCATCAAAATAACTTGTGCGTACTTGAGAGATCGCCATATGATAGGCCATGGCGTGATGATTCACCTCAGCGAGTACGTCGCGCTTCTGCTGAATAGACACGACGCGTGGATCGATCTGAGCGAGATGGCGGGGGACGAAAAACTGTTTATGGAATGTAACGGTTTTGTTCTTGCTGCCGTCTCCCTTCGCTGCCTTGGAGAGAAGGCGGGCAGTTTCAAGTAGGTGTTCCTCGTCTTCATTGCTCGTATACGTATACAAGTAATCGTTTTCATGGAAAATGCGTATACCGATACCAAAATCCTGGCCGGAGCGCGCTTTTTCTACTTCGCCTTTGACCATGGAAATATTTTGCTCGATTTTACTCTCAACAAATACCTCGGCAAAATCACCTCCATAAGACAAAGCAGCCTGCAGCACTCGTTCAACGGTTGCTGGATGAAGCATAGTGCATCTCTCCTTTCTTCTTCTTCATTTTATACGATTATAATGTAAGATAGGATACTTAAAATAGAAGGGGTTTAGCAGAAATATGTATTTTGTATATATCCTACAATGTGTTGACGGTTCATTTTACACGGGATGCACAACAAATATGGCGGAGCGCCTTAAAAAGCATAATGCAGGCAAAGGTGCACGCTATACACGCGGACGTATCCCCGTTGAGGTTGTATATATAGAGGAAGCGGCTGATAGAAGCGCTGCGTTAAAGCGCGAATACGCAATAAAGCAATTTTCTAGGCAGCAAAAAGAACAACTGGTCAATGGGTGGAAGAATGAGGATGCGTAAAAAAGTGCAAAGTGCACACCTTAACTACGGGAGGTGAGAATCATGGCTAAACGTACGAAGGCAGGCACGAACATCAACCAAGTACGTCAACAAAACCAAGCTGCTCAACAACAGGCTCAGCAACAAAATCAACAACAATTTGCTACTGAGTTTGGCAGCGAAACGGACGTACAAGCTGTTCGCCAGGCTAACCAACAATCTCAAGCAAAGTCTGCTCAAAAGCAGCAACAGCAAAACCAACAATAACGCACGAAGCTTCATCTTAAGCTCCGGCATGTGTCGGAGCTTTTCTTTATGTGCGGAAATGGAAAAATTTTTTATTTAAAAATGCTTGCACACAATTTTACTACGTGATATATTTGTATATGTCGCCGCTAAATTTTAGCGGAATTGTACTTTGAAAACTGGATAGTGAAGAAAAATGCGCAAGTAGGAAAGATCCAATTGTAAGGTGATAACCCTTTGAAGGTTAAGCTACAAAGGGCGCACGGTGGATGCCTTGGCGCTAGGAGCCGATGAAGGACGTGGCGAACGACGAAATGCTTCGGGGAGCTGTAAGCAAGCTTTGATCCGGAGATGTCCGAATGGGGGAACCCACGATTCGTAATGGGATCGTACTCTTGTCTGAATCCATAGGGCAAGGAGAGGCATACCAGGGGAACTGAAACATCTAAGTACCCTGAGGAAGAGAAAACAATAGTGATTCCGTCAGTAGCGGCGAGCGAACGCGGAGGAGCCCAAACCAGAAGGTTCGCCTTCTGGGGTTGTAGGGCGTCTCACATGGAGTTACAAAAGACAGTCATAGACGAAGCGGTCTGGAAAGGCCCATCAGAGAAGGTAACAATCCTGTAGTTGAAATGGCTGTCTCTCCGAGACGTACCCTGAGTAGGGCGGGACACGTGAAACCCCGTCTGAATC